>JBPOIV010000290.1:0-3435 GCA_052034245.1 Myxococcota bacterium | reverse complement strand
ATCACGCAAAATTTGAGTATCTATTTTTACCGTTTTTTTATGTTTCTTTATATATTTTATCTGCGTTACTATTTTTTCAAAGCGCTCAGGAGAAAAGGCAAATTCTTCTGTATATCCTTTTAATTTTAGACGAACAGTTCCTCCCTTGTTCCCTACCTTGCGGCTAAAAGAGATTTGTGAAAAATCAAAAAAGAACCGTCTTCGTTGAAAAGCTTCTCGAGAAAGAAAGACGCTTTCTTCTAATTCTGTCAAATCATTTAAAATATTTGGAATCCTCATTCTTTTAATAACAAGATTATTGTTTCTGCGAAGCGCCACTTGATGAATATTGTTTAGAGTGCTTGCTAATTCATAGGGCACACTTACAATACACATTTGTCTATGCATGAGACAGGCAAAATTATTGCTATCGGCCGTCTCAAACCTTAGCTCCGCCGGATCATAAGCGAGCGGTAGGGCATTTAAAGTCAGACTGAAAAGCAAAGAAAAAATATATCTTTTCATAGCTATTGCGGATTATCCTCGAGTATAAAATATCCAATGCCAAGTTCCTTTAGATAACCTTGTTTCTTACGATTCTCTAAAGCTATAGTATTTATGAATATCATCTTCCTATCTTTCTTTGCCTTTTCAATATACCCAGACAAAGCAACAGCGAGATTTTCATAATATATCTCTACCTCAATATGACCGGTATACTTTAAATAGTAATGTTTGCGTCGCGAGATAAACTCTTTATCATAACGCAACATAATATTTGATGAATGAAAAGGCACATATTGTGGAGGAGGCAAATTTTCTTCTGTTATAAATACCAGCTTTTCTTTTTCAAAGACATCTACATATTTTTTTTGTCTACGTGCTTCGTTTAAATTTTTGCGGATAGCCTTAATATTTTCAGGACAAAAAAATACAAGGTCGCCATTGCTTAGTTTTAATTCCCCTGTGTTATATATAAGAAGCTCAAAAGGATCTTGCCTTTCAACTACATAGTTTTTAGTAGGATATTCAGCCTCGACAACAATTATCTGGGGGTGCGTATGCCCCGCATGAAGTGACGAAACACCAAGATAGAAAGTTATTATCAACAATATTCTCATCACAGCATCCACCTTCATGCCTAAACTTTAGGAAGGAACATCAATGAATAACAACAATATTCCTTCCTATTTTTTACCGAATAAAATTCGATAAAGTCGTGAAGATTTCGAGCTCGAACGATATGTTTTAATATGCGCTTGTCTAAACAATCCTTCCAAAGTGGGGCGCAAACGCATCACCTCTTTTTCGGATGCAAATTCAACTTCCACTTCAAATATTTCTATATTTTCTGGATAGATCGAATGATCAAATTCAAGAGGTAAAATCGTGTTATCGACAAAAAGAGGCAACACCGTACGTGTATTATGAAAAGAGCCAATGATTTGAAGTCCACTATTTGCACATAGGCTCATATTTTTATGCAATTGATTTTTTGTGGCATTTTCTTGCGGCGTTTTGCTCGGCAAATGAAAAAAAGCGTCCATCGGTGACAACAATTGCGCACGTAAAAGTCGCGCAATATCGTCGTTGATACTCGCTTCATATTCTAGGCGTATCGATAAATTACTTGATGAACTTTTATCAATCGATTGTTTGCCACATAAAAAATATCCTTGATTTTCTCGACGCAAGCGTAGACTGATACCATTCTTCTTCAGTCGCAAAGTTGGGGTATCGAAATAACTATTCTCTTGCTTAAGAGTAATAATTTTTCCAAAACTTAAAGGACGCAAAAAATTAAAGAATTGGTCGAAATCAATCTTTGAAGCCAGGCGGTATTTGAGCTCAATTTCTTTTTGCACGGAAAAAACCCCCTGGTTGAACCATTTTCCTTCTGATTTTTATTGCAGCGATACAAGAGAGGTTTATATGAAATATCGTGTTGACCAAGATAGCATGGGCAGCATAAATGTGCCCGAAGATGCTTATTTTGGGGCGCAAACGCAACGAAGTTTAGAAAACTTTCCCATTGGCAGCGAGGTATTTTCTGCCAGTTTTATTCGTTCGTTGGCCATTATCAAACAAGCCGCAGCCATAGCCAACAATCAACTTGGCCTTCTTAGCGAAGAAATTACCCATCTCATCGTTCGTGCTACCAGCGAGATCATCAATGGAGCCTTGGCGGAGCAATTCCCTCTAAAAATTTGGCAAACCGGATCAGGCACCCAAACAAATATGAATATGAATGAGGTTATTGCCTCCCGTGCCAACGAATTGGCGGGCAAAAGCCGTGGCGCCAAAGCTCCTGTTCATCCTAATGATCACGTCAATATGAGCCAAAGTACGAACGATATTTTCCCGACGGCTATGCATGTGAGCGCCGCGATGGAAATACGTTTTCGCTTACTAAGAAATATCGATCAGCTGGCTCGTACCTTCGAAGAAAAAGCAGACAAATTTCGCGACGTCGTAAAAATGGGCCGTACGCATTTGCAAGACGCAACGCCCGTCACCTTAGGCCAGGAAATGAGTGGCTATGCCGCACAACTAAGAGCGTGCGAAAAAGCTATAATTGATTGTTTGCCATCGATTTACGAGCTTGCGGCAGGTGGTACAGCAGTTGGCACTGGTCTTAATAGCCATCGCGATTATGCGCCAAAAATTGCAATGCTCCTCGCCGAGAAAACAGGGTTGCCTTTTCAAAGCGCTCCCAATAAATTTTCCGCAATGGCCGCGCACGATGCATGTGCTTTTTTATCAGGCGCTTTGAACATGCTCGCGTGCGCCTACATGAAAATTGCCAATGATATTCGCTGGATGGCAAGTGGTCCACGAGGAGGATTAGGCGAAATTACCATAGCCGAGAACGAGCCAGGCTCCTCCATTATGCCCGGTAAAGTAAATCCCACTCAGAGCGAGGCAGCGACCATGGTGTGTTGTCAAGTTATGGGAAATAACGTCGCTATTTCGGTCGCTTGTTCTCAAGGAAATTTCGAATTAAATGTTTTTAAGCCGGTGATCATCAGAAATCTGCTCCATTCGATCGAGATTTTGAGTGATTCACTAAAATGCTTCGACGAAAAATGCGCGCAATCGATTGAAGCCAACATGGCAAAAATCGAAGACATCAAAAATCGCTCTCTCATGCTCGTCACGGCGCTAACACCCTATATCGGATATGACAAAGCCGCTCTCGTCGCTAAAACAGCACATAAAGAGCACAAGACCCTTAAAGAAGTATGCGTCGAGATGAAGTTGATGAGCGAAAAAGAATTCGACGAGCGCGTGCGTCCCGAAAACATGATTGGGCCCAGTTTTTAATTATCGCTCCATCCTAGTAAAAAAAGAGAGCACCTCACGTGCTCTCTCTATCCTTCGCCAATCGCTAGCTAAAAATTCGTAACTATCTCGTCATCTCTAAGAAAGGGAACTGGCTTTCGATGAGCTACTTCA
>JBPOIV010000213.1:0-2480 GCA_052034245.1 Myxococcota bacterium | reverse complement strand
CGAGGCCAATTTTTAGCCGCACAGCATCTGGTAGAAGCTGGTGCATCACTACTTGAATCGCTTACGTACGGAGATTATTCATTTCTCATTGATATTAAAACTGAAGATGAACTGGAGCTTTTTGGATTTATTCATCGCTATCTGAATCAAGATCAAATTTTGGAATATATTAATAATACGGATTCAAGAAGAAAATTTTTGCTGCTAAATTACCTCGTAAAACTCTCAAATATTGATGATTATTATTATAAATTTTTAAAGCAACAATATGTAACAGAAGCTCTTAGCTCTAATTTTTCTTTTTTATCCTTCATGCGACCAGCTTTAACACACCTAAATGCCCCTCAATGTCTCGATATTTGCGAAATACCAAGCGATGAAAATAACCCCAATGACTGGATACAATTGGCCTGTGGCCACACCCTCTGTCGCTCTTGTCTTTTGCGCTCCTCTGAAATTCATACGGCAACGCCCCTCAGCTGTTTCGCGCGCGAATGTGGCTATTTTCTAAGCCCAGCTGAGAAACAATTCTTTGGTATTGACCCTAAAAATATAGGGGACGAAGAGGAAATCATTTTAAAAGAAACTTTATCTCATATACCAGGCTATATGCCTTGCAGGCAGGCAGATTGCCCAGGTTTTTCTTTTGAGCAACATCATTATCCTGGGCAGGCAACCGTACATATTAAATGTGTACTATGCGGGACTTTTCAATGTATAGAATGTGGTTCCTTTCACCCAGCGACGATGTGTCCTCATAATCAACTTGAGGCCGACATGAAGTTCATTCAAAATGAGGTGAATGCCGGAAAATTGGTCGCTTGCCCTAGATGCGGGACTCCTTCTCAAAAGATCGATGGCTGTCCGCACGTGATATGCGCTAGTTGTAAAACACATTACAATTGGACTCCCACCCCCATTATCCCTACGCGCTAGGGTTTTCATGATTTTTCAATGACCAAAGCCCCGCAACTAAAATATAATTTAAAAGCGGGGCTTTTTATGAACTATGTATCTTCATTATTTTTTCTGTTTTTTCATCTGAGCATTTTTTCTGAATGCATCATCGATGGGGCCGTGGATTTACACGATCCACTTTTTGTAATGCTCACCAAAGAAAACTCATGCCCCAAAGATGTTTTTGAGTTTAGTGCCATCTTAGAAAAACAATCTTTAACTATACACCCAGCGATGGTTGCTAATCGCGGACGCCATAACCCTAGTTTAGGCAGCTTCAGCTTTTTCGAAGAAGTGAGGGGCACAAATGCTCATTTAACAAAAAGCATTGATCGCGGGGAATTTTTCTTTGGCCATTTTACTGCGCTTCATAAAGGCGTAATTGATTTTAACCAGACACCTTCTGTCGATAATCTATTAATCGAAGCTCTGGCATGGGATGAGCACAAAGGGGTCTATAATTTTTATGAATTGATTGGCCTTGGAGAAAATTCTCGCTGGTTTTATCGCGGCGACTCCATCGATGCCCTTAAAGATAATCGCTACCTGTTCCTTGATGCCCCACGCCCAGAAGAAAAATTTGGCGATAGAATGCGCTGCTCGGCATGCCATCTTTCTGGCGGTCCTATCATGAAGGAACTTAGTGCTCCTCATAATGATTGGTGGACAAGTTCTCGGCCCCTGAGTTTTGGTCAAAATAGAGCTTCTGCAAAACTCAGCCGTCATCTTACTCGTGTGATGGATGCTTCAGACTTTAGTGCGTCCGTAAAAATCGGCATGGATAGACTCGAGCACAGCGCTTCCTATCGCTCTCAAAAAGCCACGCGAACTTTGGCTGAGCAGCTGCGTCCTTTATTTTGTACTACTGAAATCAATATTGTGTCAGACCTCATGCCGCATTCCTTAGCCGCACCCACGCTCAGTCTGCCAAGTGCTTATTTTATGAGCCCGTGGCTCGGCGCATTCGATTTCATTCTTAAAAGATCTTTTTATGAAGACCATCTCAAAAACTATCGAATGCGTTTTCCGGAAACGTATTTGAATGATGCTGATCATGGATGGTTGAGTCTAGTCAAAGGACATTCCGATTATCTCGCCATCAATTCGCTTTTAGAAGATGGGGTGATTGATGTGAACTTCGTCAAAGCCGTACTCGCTATCGACTTCAAAAATCCAACGATTTCTATCGAACGATGTCAATTATTGAGTTTGGTTCCCGCATACAATTCTAGAGATTGGCGCATTCTTTTTTTAGAAAATTTAAAAGCTTCGTCGCAGCCGGCGGCACAAAAACTCTTTGAGTATCTTAGGACTACGGCTGATTATGAAGCGATGGTGGAAGAATATAAAATTGAACTTAAAGAGGCGCTTCACAATAAAACATCGAGCAAAAAGATCTTTGAAAAGTTGCTTCGGGATAGGGAAATTATTAAGAAAACCGATGTGGTAAAAAACCCGCTGGGGCAAATCCTTGAGCCAGGGTTTAGGGTGATTTTTCCGGTCAGTCGGGTGGAGTAGTTTTT
>JBPOIV010000037.1:0-6035 GCA_052034245.1 Myxococcota bacterium | reverse complement strand
TCTGGGTCAATGCCAAATTTATCTAAGGGTTCTGTATGATCATAGGCAGCGAGATCGGGAACGAGGAGCGCTTTTTGATCAAAATCTTGATGCCATAAACGAACACGTACGGTTTTGTGATCAAAAGGATATTTTGTGTAATCAAATTTTTGGCTGATTTTACCTTCAAAAAACCACCCCATGGTCTCATGATTTTGACCGCGCCATCTATAAGCAAGGCGTTGTTTTAATTCCACCGCTTCTGGCAGAACGAAGCCTCGCTCTATAGCAGTGTTATCTACTAAAGGATATTTCTGCCAAATATAGCCAGAGATATAAAAAGTGTTGGCATCAATCCAGTCAATAGATTGTATAAAAATGCCGGTAGGGATATAGGCGGGCTTTGCTGAAGCGGGGATACCGGAAGCTTTCCAATGATTATCAAGATATTTTTTGACCGCCGCATTATCAATAAGCTGATAAGCATCAGGGTTATAAGAATAATGAACATTCACCAAGTAGAGCACTGCGACTGAACATAAAAAAAAGGTGATTGAGAAGGATGCACCCCAATATAAATGTCTCATCACCCATCCGCATTATATATATTTCTTTGCTGATTATAGATCGAAACTATTTTAGATACAAAAAGATACATAGGGTAGTTAGTGCTAAAAATTATGGTTGAGCACGTTTTACTGGAGAAATTTTTCTGCTTCCTGTCTCAAATTCTGTATAGGTCGTTGCTAAGGTGTTCACGAGCTCTCTAAAGCGATCTTGGACCTCTACCTCTTCAGGAAATTGAGCTTTAAACCAAGCCAAGGATAAGGGATACATAGAACTTAAAAATTTGGTGTAAGTATATCCTAAGGACACATATTTATTCCATAATAATGTCTGAAACTTCGCTAAAATTCTTAACTCAAGATAGGTGATACGACGCTTCATTTCCTCCGGAATAAGCAATCCCTCATCCGCCGCGTATGATACTAAGTGAGTCAAAGTTTGTATAAAATTTGGGGGATCTTTTCCGTCGAGGTAAGTCTTATAATAGGCTGTGTATATTCCTCTACCCAGGAGTTCAGCAAGTTGATTTTTTATGTTTTCACTATCATTCAAATTGTCTATATTTTGACTCAAATAAGCTGCAATAGCTTTTTGTCCTTCATCGAGATTTTTATAATATTTCTGTATCTTAAGATCTTTGAGAACTTGGATGAAAGCTGTTTGGAGCCCAGACCATTTACTGACGTTGAGCATGTCGCCATCGATAAAAAATTGCTTAAAAAAATTAAGACGTCTGCCCAAGGGAAATGCCAGAGCCAAAAACTCTTCGGCACTTTGCTTTTCTGTGCTAACCAGTTCGGCAAATATTCTCCTCATTGCGCCATACGAACCGTAATCAATTGACAGCATTAAATTTTCTTTAGAGAGAGCAGGATTCAATCTATCAGAAATAGCGTTCCATATAAGTTCTTTGGCTTGAGCTTGAACCCTAACTTCTTCTTCATTTAGATGTTTTTTCTTATCAAGAATGGAAAGGGGAAGAGTGCCAAAGTCAAGATTCACTTCATATAGAGGATAAAACGCATCCTCAAAAAAATTATATCCTTCTGGGGCTCTAACGACTAGGCGTACAGCTTTAGAATGAGCCTGAGTCGCTACCAATAATGCTGTAATAGACGCGATTTTGAGTAAAATATTCATATAACTTACTTTTATTTATAGGTGCCAAAAATTATAAAGATTTTGCTAGATAAATTCAGGTAAATAAAAGGAAAATTTATCCCTTTTTTGCTGAAATGAGAAGATTTAGGAGCTATTCAGAAATGGTGCTCCCAGCATGACTTGAACATGCGACCCCTGGTTTAGGAAACCAGTGCTCTATCCGCTGAGCTATGGGAGCACGAGAAAGCCCGTTTTGCCATTCTGCTGCACGCTCGTCTAGAGGGCAGTGAGCTTTCACTTAAGGGGCTTATTTTTTAGATATTTCTCTGGATCTTTGGGCCGCTGTGCGACGCGAATTTGAAAATGCAGTTGAGGGCTTTTAAGGCCGCCGGAGGTGCCTACAGTGCCAATAGTTTGTCCCTCTTCGACATATTGGCCGCTTTTTACCACGGCTTTTTCAAGATGGGTATAAACACTGATATAAGGTTCCTTATGCTCGATAAGTACTAAGAGACCAAAGCGTGTTCCATCGTCGCCAACAAAAATGATTTTACCTTTTTGGGCAGCGAGGATGGGGCTGCCTGCCTGAGCACGAATAGTTATGCCATCGTGCGGCTTTTTCTTGTCGTCGGAAAAAGAGCGTACGATTTGGCCCCCTGGCACAGGAAAGCTAAATATTTTTTCTCCATATTGTTCAGATGTTTTCTTGCTGCTTGCTATGTTTTTTCTTGCCGAAGGTTTTTTAGCTTTTTTAGAAGCGATTGGTTTTGAAGAATATTTGTTGATGCGCGCACCGATGGGGTCGGGATCAGGGATGAAAATTTCTTGTCCCACGCGCAGAGATCTTTCACTCTCAATGCCATTAACTTCTTTAATTTCTTCAACCGTCGAGCGATAACGCGTGGCGAGACGGCTTAAACTGTCGCCTTTTTTGACACGATGATAAACACCTGCCACTTCAAGGTCAGAACGCTTTTCAGAAAGACTTAGACAGCTACTTAAAAAGAGAGAAAAAAGAACTAAAAAAGATTTCATTTCTTTATGGCCTTTAAAGAAAAAATGCTGATGCCAAGACCTAAGAAAAATAAGCTTAAAAGAATAACTTCATTCTGACCAAAATAGGGGGGCACTAAAACCCGTACTTCTTCGTGATTGGTAAAAGGCCACAATCCAGGGAGACTGCCCAGCATGAGCCCGGTCAAAGCGGCCATAGTGCCATCATGAAAATGCTTAAATGAAGCACGAATGATGGTAATAAAAAATACGCCGCCCAAAAGCGCACCGATGCCAAAAGGGACCAAATGTAAAATCGCCTCAAGATCAAAGAAAAAGGCCCGCTGAATAAGGCTAAAAATATAGTGATAATTACCAAGCAGTACGAGCACGAAGCTCCCCGAAATACCAGGCAGAAGCATGCCGATTAGCGCTAAGGCACCCGCTAAAAATTGAAAGCTCATGTCGGTGATGGGAAAGTTTGTTTTCATCATGGCGATGGAGGCGGTCGCTGTTGCCACGGCGAGGCCAAGCACCAGATGATAAAAACGTGGATTTTTATTGGACGAAAAAATGCTTGGGATAGAGGCCAAAACTAAGCCAAAAAAGAGCGCATTCATCTCGTGAGGATAGTGCTCCATCAAAAAAGGAATGAAGAGCGAGAAAAGAAAAATACCACCTATTTTTCCCATCACGATCAAGCCTAAAAAAGCCATATCGCGCTCGATAAACAAAGCATGCCACGAACGGGAGAAAATAAGTTTTAAGAGAGCAAGGGGTTTGAGCATGGCGATGGCGTCTATCAATCGCCGATAAATGCCCAAAACCAGCGCCATACTTCCGCCGCTTAAGCCAGGCATGGTGCCCGCTGCGCCTAAAAGAAGTCCAAAGAAAAGATATTTTGGATGAAAGATTTTAAACATCTAAAGAACTCTTCGAAAGAATATCCATCCGCTCGATAAAATTGGGCAAGTTTATTTTATCGATCCTTTTGAAATCCTCTTTAAGAAGTTCTGCCACCGTCGTTTCTTTACTTATTAGAGGATAAAAAGGCTTTAAATACGAGGCCAGCGCGGGGCTTTGTTGCAAATCCTGCGTGGCTATTTCTAAAAGCTTTTTGATAGTCGAAAAAATACTCTCATTTCTCCATAGCGTATTTTTTCCCTGTTCAATAATCGTTTGATGAAGATGTACGAGCTCTTGATGGCCTAAATCTGCAAGTAAATCTTTGGCTTTTTTAAAGGCACTCTCGCCATAAAAAAGAGCCCAGCAAAGAGCGCTCAAGGCTTTGGCATAGACGAGGGGTAAAGAATCTGGGCTTCGAAGCTCAAGATAGGGTTTTAGACGGACTTCCGTAAAAACGGTCGAGAGATGATCGACAAAATCTCTCACCAGCGCTTTTTCGCCTTTTAGTCCATGCTTCATAAAATCGCGAAAAGAAGAGCCTGCGACATTGATATAACGAACACCGCGGCGAATAAAATACATCGGTACATCAAGAGCAAAATCTATCCAGGCTTGGTAGCCAAAATCTTGAGCAAAAATAATGGCAGGGATGCCAGTGCGATGTGGGTCTGTTTCGTGCCAAATATTGCCGCGAGGAAGGGCTTTCAAGCTTGGTGCGCCCTCGATAAAACACGCTGATGAGCAAAGTAGCGAAAAAAATGGCATCAAACGCACGGCAAGACGCATTTTTTCGACCATATCTTTTTCGCTTTCAAAGTCGAGATTGAGCTGAATGGCGCATGAGCGCGTCATCATGTCGACGCCAAGGCCAGGCAAATCAGCCATATAAGCGTGCATAATTTCGTAGCGACTTTTTTTCACCAGGGCCATATCTTTGCGGGTGGCGAGAGGATGGATGCCCGTAGCAAAAAGTCGAATATTCAGATCTGTTGCTGCATCATAAAGCTCTCGTGCCACTTCATCAAAGATTTCGTTCACGAGCTTCAGCGTGGTCTGTGGGCGGGCGGCAATTTCTATTTGTCCACCAGGCTCAAGGGCGATAACGGCGCGATGCGAGCGAAGAGCAACCACATTTCCTTCTTCGACGACCGCAAAAAAGGGATCGACCTTGTTGGCACTTTTTTTAGCGAGATGAAAAAAGAGCTCATGAATGCTGGGGCTACCTTCATAAGAAAGCGGCCGATTTTTGCTCATGTCATGGCCAAACATTTCATACTCGATGCCCATCATGGCATCGTCGCTCTTTTTCTCGGCGTTTTTAAAAACTTCGAGTAGTTGATCGAGTGTTTCTAAGGGAATGGCCAAAGGATCATGGCCAAGAGATCCAAAATCTTCTGGCTGACTCATCTTTAATCATTCTCCAAAAAGAGAGGGATGGCCTTCATCGAGGCTTCCACCGTCATGAGTTCGCTCAGAAGTGGCGTGCAGGTGAGATTGAGGGTCATCGGCGTCACCGAGATTTGTTCTTGGGCAATGGCGCGACAATCTGTTCCGGGCAAATCTTGATAGCCGCTCCACGTGCCCCCAATCCAATAATAGCTATTGCCGCGGGGATCTTTTCGCTCGGTTACGTCGGTGGTGTATTCATGGTGGCCAAGACGCGTGATGGCAAAATCGAGGGCGTTCACACGTTTAGGAACGTTGACGTTAAAGAGCGTGGCTTTGGGCCAAGGTTTTTTCAAAATGCCTTTGCAAAACTCTTTGGTAAACTCAGCAGCCTTGTCGAAATTATAATTATGCAGGGAAACCAAAGAAACTGCCACCGAAGTAATGCCCAGCATAGCAGCTTCCATGGCTGCTGAAACTGTTCCGGAGTAAAGCACATCATAGCCTAAGTTAGCGCCGTGATTGATACCAGAGACCACAAGATCAGGTTTTCGATCTTTCAGTACAAAATGCACTCCCATGTACACCGAATCGGTAGGCGTGCCGTCTACACTGTAGACCAAAATATCCTGGTCCTTTTCCCTCATCGAAGGTCTTTCGATAAGGCGCAGCGGGCGATTGAGCGATATGGCGTGGGAAATAGCACTTTGATCGGTAGCAGGCGCCACTATGATCACCTCGCCAATTTCGGCGAGCGAACGGGCCAGGGCGTTGATGCCCATTGATTGGTAGCCATCGTCATTGCTTACGAGGATGAGAGGCTTTTTCATAGCGATAGATCCTTGGTTTGAAAGAAAAAGATAAACCACTGTGGGATCTTAATTATCTTTTAAACTTTTTATTGGTTCACTTTTATCAGTTTAAATCGAGACGTGGGTATTTTTTTGGATCTAAGAGAAATCTTTTTGCTATGTCTGAGTCAGGAGCAGCTTCTACCGATCTTAGAAAGAGGCCACGGTCAAAGCCACCGTTTCTGAGGCTTTTCTTTCGTTTAACTTCTTCTATTTCGGCATTGCGGATCGAGAGTTTAAGCATCAAAGCAT
>JBPOIV010000244.1:0-22400 GCA_052034245.1 Myxococcota bacterium | reverse complement strand
AATTCTTCGATTTGATTGAGGTTTTGGGGCGCACTGCGGACTTCAAAAAAGCACTGGATATGCTCAATCATATGGCTATCAATGATTTATTTAATCGCAGTTTGAGAATTTTTATCGATCCCTCAGAAGAAGAAACGAGTCTTTGTGAATTTGGCGATATAAGCCGGGCACGTGTTCTCACCGACATAATTGGCGTGCCGTTCCTAGGATTTAGCGCCGAGGGAAACTTAGAAGGTCATGCGCCAGCTCTGGGATTTATACAAAGACTTATTACGGAAAAAACCTTGTTGTCGCTGGATAAAAACTATTGGCTTCAGCAAATTCAAAAACTTGGACGCTCTGTCGGTGTTGATGCCAAAGTAGACCCAAATTATTCAAAAAAGTATCATGACCTTCTTGAAAAATTAATTGACATAGAAAGTGATAAATTACCGAAAGTTATATATCTAAGATCGAGACATTTATATATGGATATAACCGTTCTAAAAACCTATTCAGATAAAATAAATAATTATAGCTATTAACTCATCATATAGGGATCGACATCGATAGCTAAGCGTACTTTTTGCTTGTTTAAATGGCTCATAAGTTTTTGATTATTTTTGATAGTTAAAAGTTGCTGATGTAGAAAAGCAGAACTTGAGGCCAAAGTAAGCAATTGAAAGCGATAGCGATTGTTGATGCGCTCGATGGGGGAAGGCGTGGGTCCTAGAATTTGAAGTTCAGTGGAACGGGGCAATAGTTGAGAAATTTCGTTGATAGAATTTTCGGCGATTTCGGCGGACATATGCTCCGTGCGGATGAGGGCTGCACGGCGATAGGGGGGCTGTGAAAAACGTCGGCGTAAGGAAAGTTCTGCTTTGATAAAAGCTTCGCTATCGTAATTTTTGGCGAAGTGAATGCTTGGGTGTAAGGGATTAAAAGTTTGAATCATGGCAAGGCCTGGATTATTGCCGCGCCCTGCCCGCCCCGCCACTTGGGTAAGCAGCTGAAAGGTTTTTTCGGCGGCGCGAAAATCAGGCATCGATAAACCAATATCGGCGCATACGACCCCCACTAAGCCCACATGTAAAAAATCATGGCCTTTTGCGACCATTTGGGTGCCGATGAGAATATGGGCCGATCGATCGTGCATGGCTTTTAAGGTGCTTTCGAGCCGCTGTTGGCTTTGCACAATGTCGCGATCAAGTCGCTCAACTACGGCATCGGGGAATAATGCACAGACTTCTTCATGCAAACGCTCAGTACCGAGGCCCACAAAACGAATGCTGTCATTGCGGCAATTTCGGCATGTTGTGTAGCTCGCTTCGCTATAATCGCATTGATGACAGCGAAGCCTTTGTCGCTTTTGATAATAGGTCATGCCGACGCTGCAATGTGGACATTCGACCATGGTCCCGCACTGATAGCACACGCCAAAACGTGCATAGCCACGCTGATTGAGAAAGAGCAAAACTTGTAAGCCTTGCTCAATAGTTTTTTTCATAGCGGTGACCAGCGGGCGCGATAAAATGCACATTTTTTGGCCGGCACTTTTACTTTGATCTTGGGTGCGAAAATCTACATCCTCTGCGCGCTCTTTGAGATCGATGATCTCGATGGGCGGCAAAGAACTGTGTTCATGAAAGCGCGTCTCTAATTTAAGATGCTGAATTTTTTGCTGCTCAACATTGTAAATAGTCTCCAACGATGGCGTTGCTGAGCCTAAAATCACACAAGCTTTTTCGTGTTTTCCGCGCCATAAAGCAAGATCACGAGCATGATAACGGGGCGTTTCATCTTGCTTGAGGCTGGTGTCGTGCTCTTCATCGACGACAATGAGACCCAAATTCTTAAGCGGTGCAAAAATAGCAGATCGGGCCCCAATCAAGACTTGTGCTTCTTCTTTTAAAAGCTGAAAAATAGTATCTCGTTTTTGAGCGGGGCTGATATTTGAATGCATGACTACCGCTTTGATCCCCAAAGCTTTTTCAACGCGCTCAACCAGTTGTGGGGTCAAAGAAATTTCAGGCACTATAAAAAGCACGGATTTTTTTTCCAAAAGCATTTTATGCGCCACTTCAATATAAACGTGAGTTTTGCCGGACCCAGTAATGCCTTCCAGCAAAAACGCTTGATCGGGCCTAGCTAAAATGCTTTTGGCCGTAGCTTCTTGGGCCGTTGAAAGTTTTGCTAACTGCTTTTCTTCATAAGGTGCACTTTTAAATTTGCAGCGAACGGCTTTTTCGTTTTTGGGCACCGCAAGATGGACATAAGCGCCAAGATCATTGAGATAATAGCGGCTCGCAAATTCCATCAGATCAAGCTGGGCTTTAGTGATGATGGGGCTTTCATCCATCAATTCTTTAATTTCTTTGAGCTTGAAATCTGGTGTCTCACAAAGATCGCTGCCGATGATTACCCCGCTAAGAACGCGTTTTCGAAATTCAACTTTTACCCGCCGACCAAAGATTGGTTCATCATTAAATTCATCAGGTAAAAGATAAGTAAAAATCCCATTGTTGTGCGCTATTTTAAGTGCTACGAGTACGCGTCTTGCCATATAAAAGCCCCTAGCGATTTTTTACTACTTAGGCAAGGACAGGCTTTTTACTTAAAAGGTCTTGAACAATAGCTAATATCTGTAATTAATGATGGCAATCATCAGAACGATTCGGAGTGTATATGACGCTTGAGCTTCCCAACGGTAAAGTAACCCAGGTCATCGGCCCGGTGGTGGACGTTGAATTTGATGCCGGAGCACTGCCTGCTTTGCTTACAGCGCTCACTCTCGATAACAAAAGTTTGAGCGATAAGCCGGGAAATCTCGTGCTTGAAGTGGCGCAGCATTTAGGTGAAAACACCGTTCGCTGCATTGCTATGGATGCGACCGAAGGCCTCGTACGTGGCTCTCCCGTAAAAAACACGGGATCTCCGATCATGGTGCCCGTAGGCAAGGAAACGCTAGGTCGAATTTGCAATGTGATTGGCGAACCCATTGATGAGCAGGGCCCTTTAAATACTAAAGAACGACTTCCTATTCACCGAAAGCCTCCTGAATTTAGCGAGCAAAATACTGAAGTTTCCGTGCTTGAAACAGGTATTAAAGTGGTGGATCTCTTGGCGCCCTACGCGCGGGGTGGAAAGATCGGTCTCTTTGGTGGCGCTGGAGTGGGAAAAACTGTTTTGATCATGGAACTCATCAATAATATCGCCAAAGGCCACGGTGGACTTTCCGTATTTGCCGGCGTGGGCGAGCGTACTCGTGAAGGCCGCGATCTTTACAATGAAATGATCGAATCCGGCGTTATTAAGATGGATGAGAAAACCAACAAAGTGAGCTCAAGCGAAAGCAAAGTGGCACTGATCTATGGTCAGATGAACGAACCGCCCGGTGCTCGTGCGCGCGTGGCATTATCGGGCCTCACTGTGGCTGAGAATTTTAGAGATAATTTTGGCCAAGACGTGCTTTTGTTCGTTGATAATATTTTTCGTTTCACTCAAGCAGGTTCTGAAGTTTCGGCGCTTTTGGGCCGTATTCCTTCAGCGGTGGGTTATCAGCCTACTCTGGCTACCGAAATGGGCGAGCTGCAAGAGCGCATTACCACTACCAAAAAAGGTTCTATTACCTCGGTACAAGCGATCTATGTTCCTGCCGACGATTTGACTGACCCTGCGCCTGCCACGACCTTTGCACACTTGGATGCAACGACCGTGTTGAGCCGCTCTATTGCCGACTTAGGAATTTATCCAGCGGTGGATCCACTCGATTCAACCTCGCGTATTTTGAGCGCTGAAGTCGTGGGCGAAGAGCACTATGAGGTCGCGCGTCAGGTCCAATCTATTTTGCAGCGTTACAAAGAGCTGCAAGATATTATTGCCATTTTGGGTATGGATGAGCTTTCTGCTGAAGATCGTACCACTGTTGCTAGAGCCCGTAAGATTCAACGCTTTTTATCGCAACCATTTTTCTCTGCGGAAGCGTTCACCGGTGCCGAGGGTAAATACGTAAAAATCGCCGATACGATTCGAGGATTTAAAGAGATCTGCAATGGTCAGCATGATGCTATTCCAGAACAAGCATTCTATATGACGGGAACCATCGAAGAAGTATTAGCACGCGCCAAATCCATGGTCTGAGGTTAGTATGCTTCATCTAAATGTCACCACGCCTGAACGCGCTTTTCTCAACGAAGATTGCCTCAGTGTGAGTCTGCCTGGCCGTTATGGGGAACTCCAAGTTCTTCCCGGCCATACGCCATGTCTCATCGAGCTAAAAACCGGGCATGTTGTCTATGAAACCAAAGACCGTAAGGCCATTCGTTTTATGATTGCCTCGGGCTTTGTTGAAGTAGATCGCGATCAGGTCAATATTTTATGCGAGATGGCTCGTAATAAAGAGGAAGTTGACAAAGTTATTGAGCTTTCTCTTCAACAAGATCTCGGCGAGCAATTTAAAAAATTGGCCACGGATGACGACGAAGGGCAGAAGCGTTTAAACGCTGAAGTTGAAAAAAATGTCGCCAAGCTAAGTTTGTTTGATTAGCTTTCGCATTGATTACCGGGCACAAGCCTAAAGGTTTTTCGTCATGAAAGATAAGTGTATCTACTTAGATCATCATGCTACGACACCGATGGATGAAAGGGTTTTCATGAAGATGAAACCCTTTTTTTTAGAGGAATTTGGTAATCCTTCGAGTACTAGTCACGGTTTTGGCTGGCGGGCGCTCGAGGCCGTAAACGAAGCGCGTTTTAAAATGGCCCGCGCCATTAATGCTCGGCCCGAAGAAATAATTTTTACGTCAGGCGCGACAGAATCCACGAATATGGCGTTGAAGGGCCTTTTTTTTCCAAAGAAAAAGACTGCTAGAAAAAAAATTATATGCTCTTCCATTGAACATCCCGCAACACTCGCTTCTGTATTTGCTTTGGGTCAGTTTGGCCTTGAAACAATTATCATCAAACCTGATGAAGCAGGGCTTATAAGCTATGAGAAACTCGAAAAGATTATTGATGATCAAACTGCCCTTCTTTCGCTTTTTGCGGTGAACAACGAAGTAGGCTCCATTAACGACATAAAAGCTATAGCCGCGCTATGTAAGAAATTGGGCGTCATATTTCATTGCGATGCCGCGCAGGCTCTTGGCCGTATAAAACTTGATTGCGAAGAATTAGGCGTCGATATGATGTCTTTGAGTGGGCATAAAATTTATGGTCCCAAAGGAGTGGGTGCGCTTTTTATTCGCCAAGAATTAATAGATTCTCTCGCGGCCTTGCTCTCCGGTGGTGGCCAAGAATGGGGGATGCGATCGGGAACCCTTAACGTGCCCGGCATCGTTGGTATGGCCGAAGCAACTGAACTTGCGACCTCTCATTTGCATGAAGAAGTGAATAGAATCAAGGGGTTAAGAGATAAATTATGGGATACATTCCAGGCCCTTCCCGAGGTTTTTTTAAATGGTAGCTTTGATAATCGGGTAGTGGGTAATTTGAATATTTCATTTCGTGGGGTTGATGGCGAAGATCTAGTATATAGCATTTGTAATGAAGTAGCGGTTTCAACCGGTTCTGCCTGCTCTGGTGGACGAAGCAAAGTGCTAGAAGAGCTTGGACTTTCGCCCGAAAGGCGGCAATCAGCTATTCGTTTTGGCTTAGGAAGAACTACCACCGGCGAAGAAATAGCGCGGGCCGCTGAAATTATTGTGCAGGCCGTGAAGAAATTAAGGCAAAAAAATAGAAAGAAGTTAATGTCGTTTAAAAGTTAAAGAATATCTAGGACAATGAAATGGGTTTATTAAAAATTACGCGTAAAGGCGAGCGCAAAAGCGTTCCTTTGGATGCAGTTGCACAAAGTATAGAGCCGCTTTCTAAGGATAAGCTTGGGATTTCGGATCAAGCTGCAGCACGCATCGCACTGCTTCTTAAAGAGAGGCAGCAAGAAAATTATTTTTTACGTGTTGCTATCAAAGGCGGCGGTTGTTCGGGTTTTAGTATTCATTACGATTTTTGTGAAAGTGCGCGGGATGCTGACGAAATTTTTAGCCACGAGCAGGCAAAAATTTGTATTGATAAAAAATCATTAAGTATTTTAGGCGGAGCTACTCTGCATTTTAGAGAACATTTAGGCGTCGGTGAATTTATGCTGCTTAATAATCCAGCGGCGAAGCAATGTTCTTGCGGTCAATCTTTTTCGCTTTAATGTTGAGATGCTAGTAGATATTTTTTCATTTTAAGTATGAATTCTGCTTATGTATAGTAAATAGCCTTATGAATATATGTTTTTTGCATATTGGCTTCTCTTAAATTATTTCTTTTAGAAAGAACCAGATTGAATCAGAAAAAATATGGGATAATTATATGTAATTTTTAGTGAGGAAGTTCTTTATCAAGCCGAAAAACTAAGCGAGACAAGACGACCACGCCTGCCATATTGGTGAGGAACATAAGATTGGTCGAAAAATCGGCGATGAGCCAGATCAATTGGTCTTCGAGATAAACGCCAAAAGGGATTAAAGCAATAAAAAATACTTGGAAGCCTTTTACCCATTTAGGACCAACAAGATATTCAACGGCGCGATTAGCGCAAAAGCTCCATGTCAAAATAGTCGTGAAAGCGAAAAAGAATAAAGTAATACTGACGATGTGGCCCGCATACATGCTATGAAAGCCGAGTCTAAATGCTTCCATGCACATGGTGGTGCTTGCCAAATAGGTCTTTTGTGCAGCTTCGGTGGTGAGCAAAACTAGGCCTGTCATGGAGCATACAATCATGACGATGATGGGGGAGAGCACGCTGATAAGAGCTTGTGTGTGACGATTATCGTGACTTTTGCTTGTATCACGCACGGCACCATGAAGAATGGGAGCCAAACCTAAGCCGCAATCGGTGGCGAACAATCCGCGATCGAAGCCCGCGCGAATGGCACTTAATACACTAAATCCTGCAGCTCCACCGGCGATGGGACTAAAATCACTAAAGGCTGAGCTAAAAATCAGGCCCAAATAATAGCCGATGTTCTCGCGAAAGAAGAATAAAATTAAAAGACATGTGCCGATATACGCAATGGCCATAAAAGGAACCAGCGCTGAAACAATATGAGAAAAGCGTTTTAGGCCGCCAAAAATCACGCCGCCTACAAGCAATGCGAGCACAATCCCAAAACCCAAAGGCGGTAAATTAAAATCTTTGACGGGCAAGCTAAGCGCATGGACTTGTACGAGATTTCCGACGGTGAGTGCAGAGCTAATAGTAAAGATACAAAAGAGTGCAGCAATTGGCTTTGATTTAAGCCCTTCGCTTAAATAAAACATGGGCCCGCCCACCCATTCGCCGGCTGCGTTCTTTCTTTGAAAATGCACGCCCAAAAAACAGCCAACATATTTTGTCGTGGAGGCCAAAATCGCCATTACCCACATCCAAAATAAAGAGCCAGGCCCCCCAGTCATGAGCGCTACAGCGACACCAGAAATATTGCCCGTGCCAAGATTGCCGCCGAGAATGGCAGACATTGCACCAAAGGAAGAAATACCGCCTTTATTTTCTTTCGTCGACAGGAGCGTAAAAGCTCTTTTCAACTGGACGATCTGAACAAATCTTAAGCGCAGCGTAAGATAGGTGCCCACGATGACAATGATGGGAAAAATAAGGCCTAAGGTAATTCCTTCTTTGATGGTATCGAACATAATGTGACCTTAGCGCGTGCCGCGAAAGATACTGTCAGCGGAATAGCTTCCTGGTCCCGCAGCAAATATGGCAGAGAAGGCGAGGAAATATAAAAATGCCATTTCTCTTTTGGCAAAAGGATCGCCTTGATGCACTAAAAAGAAAGCAACACCCATGGCGACAACGATGGGGAAAGCTACGAAACGCGTAAAAATTCCTAAAACTACCAAGATGGCACAAACAAATTCCGCGAATACCGTTAGAGATAAACTCAAGGTCGATCCAACCCCTAAAGGGTCGGGAAAATTATGCATCTGGTTAGAAAAGTCGAGGATTTTGGGTAGGCCATGTCGTATCGCCATGGTGGCTCCGAAGCCAGCGCGCAAAATCAAAAGTCCTAGTGAATTAAAATTCATTTCAGCATCCTTTCTTCAGGCATATCTTTCATTGTCATAATGCAGTTAAAAATAATTGTAATAATGAATGGCGCACTTATTTATCTAGCTCAGCAAAAGGCGGTGATTTTGTTCGAGTTGCACGAGCACAGTGGTCGAAAAATTGTGAGCGAGTGTACGCGCTTTTTCAAGTTCATAGCAATCATTGTCAGCGAGTCTTTGCGCAATAGCGGAGCTAAGTTTTTTTGACAGAGCCACAAAATCATCATGAAGACGCTGTGGGGCGCTAAATATACTTTCGACTTCATCAAAACTTAGTTTGGTAGTTGGCTCTTTGCCTAAATACTTATTAACTAAGTAGCGTGCGTAAACACTGCCATGGCTACTTTCTGGGTGACAAAGAAAGTCCTTCTCACTTAATCCAAGTCCTTTGGCTCCCATAAAAAGGGCGCGAAATTTAATTTCGTTAATAGCCATCAAGGTGGCGTTTACCTCGATGAGCGAAGAGAAAAAGCGTACATCCAGCTTTTTTGCATCGATGAGGCCTGCATAAAAACGAGGTTCACTCAAACTAAGAGCTTTCGCTACTTCGCGCAAAGGAGAATCAAGAAAGGAAAAATCCTTTCCGATACTATAGTTTTCATCTTTTGTTAGGCTCACTAAAATCTTACGCATAGTGACGAGCGAAGTGCGGCCTAGGCGAACAAGTTTCTTAATCGAATTGGCTTTAAGAATTAAAGACGCTTTATAAATATTGCCGTCACACGCTTGAGCGAGCCCCAGTTCCACTAATGCTTTGGTGTATTCGGCCGTAATTTTTAAAAGCTTCGCATCTGAGAAATCATCCACCAATGAGGCGTGTAAGTTGATACTTGCATGGGCCAAATAATCAAGGAATGCCGCTTGCTCAGCATGCTCGCATTCACTGATAGCCTGACGCAAAAAAGGATATCGCGGATCAATATCGTCGACATAAGGCCGCGTCGCGAGTCGGCACTCAAGGGGCTGAAGCGTGCTGTTTGCTTGGGTGTTTTTGGCTATGGCGCTTAGGGCAATCGGAGCGAAAAATTCAAGTCGCTCTTCACGAGGCAAAATTCCTAAATCCAAGAGCCGATGCTGTCTGAAGCGTAAACTCAATTCTTCAAGACCTGAGGCAAGTTCAAAGCGGATATCCTCAAGAAGTCCTAAAGCGACCTTCATATTGCGGCCGTACATTGATTCCAAAAAAGCATGCAGTGATTGCGATAAAGCACGATGCTCAGGGCTACAATCAAAGCACACCACAAAACGTTCGCCTGGTGAAATAGAGTAAATTTCCGAATAATCTTCAGGCTCTTCACCTATACTTCGATCGTAAATGAGGGCCACCATTTTAAACATCACTCCGACAAGTTCGATGTCCAAGCCGTGGATCTGGGTGATGGCGCGCTCGTCGTTGGCGGCAAAAAGGAGCGAAAAATAATGACCGGCTTTTTTAGGATCAATTTGGTCGCTTTGCCAAATTTCAAAATCAAGCAACTGCTGTACCTGAAGAGGACTTAAAAGTTCAACGAGTTCCAAAGCATCTTCGGCGCCAATTTCGCGCAAAAGCAAGGCGACATCATGAGGATCTAAGGCGCGAACTAATTCCAAAGGACGTGGATGATCAATGATGGCATCCAAGCGCTTTTTGGCAGGAAGTGCACGTAAATTTGTCAGCATAAGATGGGTTTGGGGCGTAGCTTCAGTCATGGCCAAAGTCTACACTTTAGGCCTTCTCCTGCAATGGGGAATTGAGAGCTCTAAGCTTGACGAAATGCTTAAAGAGCATAAATAAAAGTCATTGAAAAACAGGGCACTAAGCTGGAGTTGCAATGCTCGAACGAGAGACCCAAACGATGAGTAAAAAAAATGATCGCAGACAAGAGCTGCGTGAGGACTTAAAACTCAAAAATCTTCAAGCTCGGATGGGAGGCGGCAAAAGCCGTGTTGAAAAACAGCATGCCATGGGCAAGCTAACCGCTCGTGAACGCATTGAAATTCTTCTGGATCCAGGCTCTTTTGTCGAGATGGATCGTTTCCGGCTTCATCAATGTCGCAATTTTGGCATGGAAGATAAAAAATTTCTTGGTGATGGTTTAGTTGGTGGCTTTGGTCAAATTGAAGGGCGCCAAGTATTTGTTTATGCTCAAGATTTTACCATTTTCGGAGGCTCTCTATCCGAAGTAGTCGCACAGAAAATTTGTAAAATTTACGATCTAGCTATGAAGGCCGGTGTTCCTGTTATTGGGCTTTCTGATTCAGGCGGCGCGCGCATTCAAGAGGGTGTGCAATCACTCGCAGGGTATGCCGAAATTTTTTGCCGCAACACCTTAGCTTCAGGCGTAATCCCGCAGATTTCAGTTATCATGGGCCCTTCAGCGGGTGGTGCCGTGTATTCTCCGGCGCTCACAGATTTCATTTTGATGGTACGTGATACAAGCTACATGTTTTTGACAGGCCCCGATGTAATTAAAACCGTTACTCACGAAGAAGTGTCGATGGAAGAGCTTGGTGGCGCGGTCACACATAATACCAAAAGTGGTGTTGCGCATTTTGCCTTCGATAATGATGCTCATGCGCTTGATGCTGTACGTACTTTGATTTCTTATTTACCACTTAACAATGCCGAAGATCCACCCATCATTGCTTCTTCCGATGACCCTGAACGTCGCGATGAAAAGTTAAAAACCATCGTGCCTGCTCAGCCGAATAAGCCTTATGACGTACGCGACATCATTGAGTGTGTGGTTGATGATCGACATTTATTTGAAGTGCAGCAACATTTTGCACAAAATATGGTGATTGGTTTTTCACGCATGCAAGGAAGTCCTGTCGGTATTATTGCTAATCAACCTCAGGTTCTTGCTGGGGCTATTGATATTGATGCTTCCGACAAGGCCGCGCGCTTTGTACGATTTTGCGATTGTTTTAACATTCCCATTATTACTTTTGTCGATGTGCCAGGATTTTTGCCCGGTACTGCACAAGAATTTGGTGGCGTTATTCGCCACGGCGCAAAATTACTTTATGCCTATGCTGAAGCGACCGTCCCCAAAATTACCATCATTTTACGCAAGGCTTATGGTGGTGCTTATTGCGTGATGGGTCCTAAACATTTGCGAGCGGATTTAAATTTTGCGCTGCCCACAGCTGAAATTGCCGTGATGGGTGCTGAAGGCGCGGTAAATATTGTGATGCGCGAAGAAATCAATGCTGCAAAAGACAAGGAAGAAACCTTTAAAAAGTTAAGCGAAAAATATCGCGAGCAATTTCAAAATCCCTATCGTGCGGCAGAACTTGGTTATATCGATGAAGTGATTTTGCCCGAAGATATGCGACCGCGTTTTTGCCAGGCTTTGAATTTGTTGCGCAACAAACGCGATACGATTCCGTCAAAAAAACACGGCAATATTCCGCTTTGAGGTGCAATCATGATGCGTAAAATAAAAAAAGTATTGGTCGCTAATCGTTCCGAAATAGCGGTGCGCGTTATTAGAACCTGTCGGGATTTAGGCCTCGAATCAGTGGCAGTTTTTTCAGATCCGGATCGCTCATCTTTACATGTGCGTTTCGCAACCGAGGCCTATCATATTGGCGCTGCTTCTCCGAAAGAAAGCTATTTAAATATCCAAAAAATAATTGATGTTGCCAAAAAATCAGGCGCAGATGCCATTCATCCTGGCTATGGTTTTTTATCGGAGAATCCAGAATTTGCTGATGCCGTGGAAGCTGCAGGAATTACTTTCATTGGCCCCAAGAGTTCATCAATGGAGGCGATGGGTACAAAAACCGGTGCGCGACAAGTGATGATGAAGGCCGGTGTGCCTGTTGTTCCGGGGCTTGAAAAACCGGTGAGCGATGAGCAATCAGCTAAAAAAGTAGCTTCAGAAATTGGCTATCCTCTCATGCTTAAAGCCGTTTATGGTGGCGGTGGCAAGGGAATGCGTCGAGTCGACAAAGAGGAAGATTTTTTGTCCGCGTTTAGGATGGCTCAGAGCGAAGCGCGCAATTCTTTCGGCAATGACGCTATTTATATCGAAAAATTTCTTAATAAACCGCGCCACATTGAGATGCAGATTCTCGCCGACATGCATGGAAACGTTGCAACCTTCGTTGAGAGGGAATGCTCGGTACAACGTCGCCATCAAAAGTTAATCGAGGAATCACCGAGTGCTTTTGTCGATCCTGAAATGCGGGAAAAAATGGCCGAGGTCGCTCGCAAAGCCGCACGTGCCGTGGATTATATCGGAGCGGGCACTATTGAATTTTTGGTGGATGATCAAAAGAATTTTTATTTTATGGAGATGAATACACGTCTTCAAGTTGAGCATCCGATTACTGAGATGGTTACCGGCCTCGATTTGGTAGCCGAGCAAATCGCCATCGCCGAAGGCGAAGTGCTTAGTAATCTTAGTTACACCACCGATTTTCGGGGGTGGGCAATGGAAGCACGGATTTGTGCTGAAGATCCTTCTCGGGATTTTCTTCCGACGCCGGGCCCCGTTAATCATCTTCGCGTTCCAGGCGGCCCCTACACGCGGACTGATACCGGGATTTATGCCGGCTCTGAAATCACCCCTGATTATGATCCCATGATTGCAAAGATTATTGCTTGGGGGCCAACACGAGATGTAGCACGCAGAAGATTGGATCGTGCATTGATGGAGTTGACCATTAAGGGCTGCACTACCAATACAATGTTTTTGCGTCAAATCTTAGCCTATAAGCCCTTTATTGAAGGCAATTACGATACAAGTTTAATCGAAAAATATTTTAAGAAGGCTCCTGCTTGGTACAGGAATGAGCATAAAGTGGTGGCGCTTTTAGGTGCGGCAATTTTTAATTTTCAAAAGGAAAAGAAATTATTATCGCAAACCAAGGTTGCAAGCAGACTGGGCAATGGCATGAGTATCTCCAAATGGCGAAGCATTAGTGCTCATCGCAATTTTTAGTGGGTATCCAAAATGGTTAAAATGACCTTTATCGCAACCGCTGATAACGAAGAGCATCGTGTCATTGTCGATGATCATGACAAAGAAGATGGCGTATATTCGGTGGATTTAAACGGCAAAAAATTTCGCGTTGATGCTCACACCATGCCTTCGCAAATCGTCACTGCCTTAATCGACAATAAAAGTTATGATCTGGATATTGACGATGAAGATCATCAATCATGCGATCCGCTTGATGGGCGCTTGGCTATTCGCGTGCGTGGAAGGGTCGTGCGTTTGGAGATGCTTGAGGAGCGTCGTAATAAAATCAAAACGACCCAGTGCTCGAAGTTTGCGCATGCAGGCAATATACAAATAAATTCTCCGATGCCAGGCAAAGTTTTGCGTTACTTAGTCTTTGAAGGTGAAGAAGTAGTGCAGGGCCAAGGGGTGGTTGTTATCGAAGCCATGAAAATGGAGAATGAATTACAAGCACCTCGTGCTGGCGTTATTCGCTCGCTGTGTGCTCAAGCGGGGGCCGCAGTAAGCGGTGGCACTTTGCTTTTGACCATTGAGTGATTCTCAATAAATAGCTTTGCCTCTTAGTAGTCTAAAGAGCAAAGCTAAAATAGTGCGTGTATTTATCGATAACGAATACGTGCCATTACCGGAAGATGATCCGAAGCCAAGCCCGCTTCTTTTACTACTCTTAAGTCCGTCATCGAAAGAACTGCGCCTATTACGTAGAGATGATCAAGGCGACGATCGGGTTTATTGCTTGGAAAGGTATAGAGTTCAAAGAAGTCATTGCTTTCGCTTTTAGGCTCCAAAGAACGTGCGTGGGGCGCGTTTTTTATGAACCATGAAAAAGTTTTTTCATCAGCATAATGAGCATCGGGATCATCGAGAAAGCCATCCTTTTTAAACGCATTGGGGAGGACAGTGTTAAAATCCCCGCCTAGGATTATCGGAACATCGACATCGTCCATGTATTTTTTAACAATCTGAATTTGATCTTCACGAGCTGCTGTTTCCCATGCTTCAAGATGCACGTTTATCAACGCAATCGTTGTATCGCCAACTCTTACATCCACTCGTTCTAAACCACGGTCCAAATAAGCCCAGTTATACCAAAAAGGATAGGACTTTGGTTTAGGGAAAATTAACCGTTGATGATTGCTTAAAGGAAAGCGTGAAAGAATACAGTTTGCAGCTCGCACATAGCCAATATGGTGCGCTGGCGGCCAGTAAGGATAGGGCACATAATTTTTTTCCCATACTGTGGCACAAGCATGATAAGGATGCCCAGTCTTTTCCTTGATGTATTCGATTTGATTGATGCGATAAGTACGGTGAGAATCTAGGTCGACCTCTTGGAGCAAAAAGATATCTGCGTCCATTTTGATCATGGCATCAGCAATCATCGTTAACTGTTTTTCCGTCGTCGTTTTATCCCGATAATCCCAAGCTTGTTCTTTAACGCCTTGTCCGTGACCGATATTATACGTGACTACTTTTAGTTCGTCAGGCGCTTGCATTGCTTTGGCATTTTCATGGGCAACAACTTCGAGGGTAGAAAAAGTAGGTAAGTTGCTTCCTATGCCCCACCATAAAAACAAAGCGAGACCAATAAAAAGAGCTAAAACCAAAGATATGGCATAGCGAATTAGAGAAACCAGTAAACGTCGGTGCATAGCTCACCTGGGTTGAATGCACAATTTTGCTGTGCACTCCTACGCGGCTGAAAGAAAAATTTCCAGTCTTCTTTAAATTTTTTTCGAGCGTGAATAAGAAAAGTTGCCTATTTTTTGGCAACTTTGATTTTATTTTGCTGTTGGCGCATGCCTCGTTAGGGCAAGCGTGTCTCAGCTATGCAACTCGTTCTTCTTTAAACTTCAGCATTTTTTTTCGCACAAAGTTTTTCTTTAAAGCGCTTTGATAATCAACCCATAAAATACCATTGAGATGATCAAGCTCATGCTGATAGCAGCCACCAAGATAATAAAAAGCATCTCGTTCTAAGTGTTCGCCCTTTTCGTTTTGATAGCGCATGGTGATTAAATACGAGCGCTTTACTTTGCCTCTAAACCCAGGAATAGACATACAGCCTTCTTCCCAGGTAAAAGAGCCTTCTTGATGTGCAATTACTGGATTAACAAAAACTTCTTTGCCATTCGTCCCATTGCCATCATTGTGCTCCGGGGGAATATCCATAACAAAGACGCGCTTTCTCACGCCAATTTGGGGGGCAGAAAGGCCAGCCATGGCTTCAGTATCCATGGTATCGAAAATATCTTTTATTAAATCTTGTAAATCTTTACCGAAATCAGTTACCGGTTCAGATACTTCTTTTAATAAAGGATCAGGCCAAATTAAAATTGGTTTTATAGCCATATTACTACCTTTAAAAATATCTCATTCACTATACACATTAAACCATGATGAATGATTGTTCAATAGCTGTCTTTTTTAGGCTAAAGCATAGAAATTCACAGAAGTAATCTATAAAAATAGCTGGCAAAACCAGCTATTTAGACGAGCAGGCCGGCTAAGCTCTTCGATTTTGGATGAAGAGCCAAGCAAAACTCAGGGCCAAATACCGCGACGGCTGTAAACCTCTTGGAGACGTTCGAGCGCGATGGCGTAGGCCGCCACGCGTAGGTTTTTACCTAGGGCGCGGGCTTTATCGGAAACCATCTGATGGGTTTGCAGCATGCGGCTTTCAAGCTTGGCGCGCACATCGGCAATATCCCAGAACTCACTGCGTTTATTTTGTAACCATTCATAATAACTTACGACAACACCACCAGAGTTTGCCAAAATATCAGGAATGACGTCGATGCCGCGCTGCTCCAGGATTGCTTCACCTTCCAAATCAGTTGGACCATTAGCACCCTCGACGACGACGCGGCATTGCATGGTGCTTGCTTCATTTTTCCGCACTTGAAGTTCCATCGCGGCAGGCACCATGATGTCGCATTTTAGGGCAAAGAATTCTTCGCGTGAAATGGCCTGTCCTCCCGGATATCCTTTGAGGCTACGATTGACTCGACAATACTCGGCAAGTTTATAAGGATTAAAACCCTCAGGATGCACGAAATACCCGGTATGATCGCCAACAGCGACGAGGCTTACGCCCATGCGCGACAAAATCATGGCCGTGTGTGAGCCAACATTCCCAAAGCCTTGCACTGCAAGGGTTGCGCCCGCCAAATTGAAATTTCTTTCCTTGGCCCACTGGGTAATGCAGTGAACAATTCCTCGACCCGTTGCTTCCTCTCGGCCAGGAGTTCCGCCGCACACCGTCGATTTACCCGTGACAACGCCTTTGACCGCTTGTTTATCCAATGCCGATACCATGTTGCTGTAGGTATCCATCATCCAGTCCATTATTTGGGCATTGGTTCCCATATCCGGAGCTGGCACATCCCAATCAGGACCAATGTTATTGCCTAAGGAATGAGTGAAACGACGAGTAATACGCTCTAAATCTTCGACGTTGTATTCACTAGGATTAAACTTAACGCCGCCTTTTCCACCGCCAAAAGGAAGATTTTGTAAGGCACATTTCCATGTCATCCATGTTGATAGGGCTTTGCATTCATCGAGATAAACATCTTGATGGTAGCGAAATCCGCCTTTAAACGGGCCTAAAATATTATTATGCTGAACGCGATAGCCTTTAAAAAGCGTCACTTTGCCATTGGTAAGTTTTACCGGAAAATGAATGATAATTTCATTTTTAGGTTGCAGTAGAATCGTTTGCAAAGATGCATCGATTGAAACACACTTAAACGCTTGATTAAGTTGTTCCGCCGCCAAAAGAAACAAATTGTCTGCTTTTTTTGGCATCTCGGTCTCTGCACCTTGATCTTCTAGATAATCGCTTTGGGTTTTTATGCGCTTATTCACTTCTTTGGGGCGTATGTCCGTATCGGTCATAAAATTCTCGGGTTTAAGCATCTAGTTCGATTATATAGAAAACACCTTTCTTAGTCCTTGAGAAGTGTGGAGTTAGTACCTTTTTTTTGCGCGCTTAAAAAATAGACTCTTCGGCATAAGTTTCATGGGGGTTTACATCACCCTCTAAAGCCCAGATTGCGGGCCTAGGTGTGTTTAACTCGTCGCGCCTATCATGCGATAAAGAATGATCGCGCTTTATTTCGTCGCGACTGAATTTTATTTTCGAAGACGAATTCTGATGCCTAAGACTTTTAGATTTTTTTCGTGTTTTAACTTCAGCTCTTCTTTCCAAAGCTTGTTTTAAGAGAAATTCTTTATTGCTGGTATTGAAAATTAAATCTCTTAAACGAAGCCGCTGACTTTGATATTTTTCCAGTATTTGTTTGGCTGTAGCCGCATTCATTGAACGCAAATCAATTATTTTTTTAAATTCTTTGCGTAAATATTTCAAAGAATCAGAATAGGAGAGCAGATAAAGTGGGTCCATAAAATGCATGACTTCATCTTTGCTTATGGCATCGAGCCGACGATCTATTTTGGTGATCATGTTCATCGATTTTTTATAGCGTTTACTATAGAGCGAACTAATAGTCTCGCGAGGTGAGAGAGGGTTGATAGGATCATTTTTAAATTTATAAAGAAGATATTCGCCATACTCTTCCAGACGCAGATGCTTCTTTTTCGCTTTTTTGAAAATTTCCATGCGTTCTTCGAGGCTGAAACCCTGGGACTCCAAATCTAAAAGTTCCAGCAAATTTTTTCGGATTGAAACTAGCGCAGTTTTATAGGTTGATTTATCCTGGCGTACTCCGCTTTCCACAAGTCGATGCATGGTTTTATTCATGGGATTATGCGCAAGATTTTTGTCCCACAAATATTGATCATCATAGAGAAGACGTAATTGCCAATCAATATCTCGCAAAAGTGGTAATGCGTCCTTGTAAAAGGCACGAATGGTTTTTTTATTTTTTTGCCCTTTTGCTAAGGAAATATTTGCCTTGGTCACATTTTCCGAATGGGGATCAGAAAAGAGGATAATGAATTTTTTCGTTCGATTTACAACATCAAAATAACCGCTTTCCGTATGAATATAAAGATCTTCTGGTTGTGCACCAAGAAGATGATGGATGGCAGAAAAGCCGCTGAGTCCATCGGAGTTTTCAACAAAGAGTTTAATCATCAAAGCTTGTTCATCGACATTTTTATTCTTCAACGATTCAAGCAGGATTCTGATTCTGCTTGCTTCTATACCGCTCGCCTGCGATGCCGCTCCTATTCTTTGCCGTGCCTCCGGCTGCACAAGCTCATAAATGTGATGTGCTCTGAGTTCACGCTCAAGAGTGACAGTGCGTGAATTTTTGGCATTGAGCGTAGAAAATGGATTGATTTGCGTATTAAAGAGCTTATTAATTTTATGCACCATAGCATTTTCTTCATTACCAGTTATCTTCGTATCAGACAGCGTGCCGCGTATCTTTAGGTCATTAAAGTCCCACGCATTGTGCTTCGGAGTGAGCCAGTGCACGCGACTATGCGTAACGAAGCACTCTTCGCCATAGCGTCCGCTTGTACCCTGGCCCTCACTGATAGCCCGCGCTTTTATATGTTTTGTCAAAGCCGTGATGCCATTGGTGGCGATATAGGTAGCTGACGCGCTCATTATCGTACGGTCAATGCCTTCGAAACTATATTTAAGGGGAATTTTATCGCTTCTTGCTTTATTGGCGACTTTATTAAAAACAAACAAAAATGCCGGCACAATCGGAGCATTGATTCCTGCATGAGTTTTATCACTCGTAATACGTATTTTTTCTAAATAAGTTCTTTGCACGCCAGTTGACTTAATCTCTTCATTGACCGCTCGAAAATGACTGAGCAAATATTCTGGCCCGCGCTCCTCAGGTGTAACATCAATTTCTTCGGTAGTTGGTAAGGTACCAGCATTTATCAAGTTGTTGAGAGCATTGACCGCACTTTGTTTGTTTAAGTCAAAGAGAAATATTTGTTTACGTGCCAAAGAAATGGCATCGATATGTCCAATGCCCGCAATATTAAGAATGCTGCCGAAGAAACCAAGCTCCATTATTGTCGTGGGCTCAATGCTTACTTCCATTCGCCTATTTTCAAGCATGCGCATGCCAACTTCAAATTCAGCAGTAAGCTCAAGTGTTGCACCAACACGTCCAACAGGAATGCTTGGCGCCATGGCCTCGATACCTACGACAAATGCACCTGATAATTTGCAGATTTTTCGTTCAATCAATTCGTCGCCGACTTTGAGAGATAATGCATTGTCAAAACCCGGAATGGCAGAATGGCGTATTTTTTTTCCGAGTATAAGAAGTACACCGGGAATATCATCTTCGCTTAACATTTTTTGCGCCTCATCCAACTTTACATGAGTCCTAAAAGTTCGATCGCGAGTATGTTCTGCTCCTCCCCGAAGACCGATACTTACAGGAACATCCAGTGCACTTAAATTTACCGTGGCAGAAGCTGTACCGCTTAAAGAAAAATCATGCTGAATTTCAATTTTATGGAGACCGCGAAGAGGAACGAATTTCCCATCCATAGGATACTTTTCTATATAACTAACGCGATTAGTTTCGGAAATGTTGACGGCGACGTTGGCGCCCACCCCAATACTATGATTCATGAGCGTTTGCAGCGACACACCGAAGCCAAGGCTATCTCGCCATCCCCAGAAAGCCACGCCGCCACTAATGTATGAAGCATTGCCGCTGGCCCAAAAGGCATTATCGTAATTAACCGTATAGCCAAAACCCCCACCCAAATATCCTTGAGAAAAAAAGAGCCAATAATCTGGGCCATGGCCCTCGGCAAAGGCTAAGGAGCCCGAATAATTTAGACCGACCGGGTTGATAAAGAAGGAATTCGCCAAAGAAGAATCGGAATCAGATAAATAATAATTGGTTATGAGCATTGCTGTGAGATTTCGTGCCATGAACGATGAATCGAGAGAATTTACGGGATTGACTGCCACAGCACTTCCCATTGCGCCCGGATTAAAATTGGTCGTGTCAGGACGAAAACGGATAGGCAAACCAATTGAACTGATAAAAATAAAATGCTTTCTTAACTTAGTAATTATTTGGCCATCGATAACAGCTTCCTGACCGACTAAACCTTCTTTTTCGAATTCTTTATCGAGATCGAGTGCTAATGGCAATTTTATGCTTTCGACGGAAAAATCACTGATGTCGCGATTTTTATAAGCGCGCAAAAGTGCCATATCGATTTTATTGAAGAGTCCCAACGGGTCACCATAGACACTCCCTGTTTTGATTTTTATAAGCAAATCTTTTGATGTATGGACGACACCATTTTCAATTAATTTAAGAAGCTCAGCCGTGCTCAGTGGCCCATATTTCATCAACTGATGCGCTTCTGCATCGGTAATTTTCTTAGTTTTTAATAAGATACCGACCATTTCATGCAAAGAAGTTCTCTCGGTAAAAGTTCCGTGTTCGAAGTCATCAAATATTTTAGAATTGTTGGTTAAATCAATAACTAATGGAGCAATTGTGCTAAAGCCATAGGGACCGCTCATGAAATGAAGTAAGGAAGTAGTATAAGCGGGACCAAGGTTATCTTTGTCATCAATCGATTGATATTGAATTTTTGTATGTTCAAGAAGGGTGTCAGTCTGCTCAAAAATTTTCTCTATGTTTTTTAAAGTATCGTCATTGAAGCTATTTAAACTGGGCAATGTTGTGGACACTTCTTCTATTTCATTTTCGCCCTTGGCCCAGAATGAAAAGAGAAGGAAAAATAAAAATAATGATAGGTTCTTATTTACCATCTGCATTTAAAAATCCTTCAAACCAATAAAGCACTATTGAAAAATGCGCTAAGCTTCGATTTATCGATTTTGGTATTGGCAAAATGCTTAGTCTTTGGTTTTCATCGGCTCTCGTGTATGATTCAGTGCGCCGGATCAAAAAATTGGAGAGAATTTTAGTGGCTACTAAAACAACTGTTGAAGATGCCAGTAGCATGGCAAAAAAAATTCGCGAAATTTCTATTTCGGAATTCTTTGCCAAAAATAGGCACTTATTGGGTTTTGATAATCCCATGAAATCGCTGCTCACGACTGTGCGTGAAGCAGTAGATAATGCTCTCGATGCTTGTGAAGAAGCGCGGATTCTGCCTGATATTCGAGTTGATATTACTGAAGTCAAAGAGAGCCGCTACATCGTTTCTATCGAAGATAATGGACCGGGAATTTTAAAATCACATTTGCCGAATATTTTTGGCAAGCTTCTTTATGGCTCCAAATTTCACCGATTAAAACAAAGCCGTGGTCAACAAGGCATCGGTATTTCTGCAGCCGTGATGTATGGGCAGATGACAACAGGAAAATCGGCGGAAGTAATTTCCAAAGTTGGCCGCACGAAGCAAGTTCATCGTCTTTTGTTGCAAATCGATACAAAAAAAAATGCGCCTAAAATATTAAGTGATACGCAAATTACTGATAAATATTGGCAAGAAAAAGAATCCGGCACAAAAATTTCCATTGAGCTCGAAGGTGCATATAAAGAAAGTAAACATGGTGTTTTATCTTATATCCGCCAGACCGCGCTTTCTAATCCACATGCGCAATTTGTTTTTATTGATCCCAAAGGGACAGTCTTTAATTTTCCGCGCATTGTTACCAAGGCTCCCGTAGAGCCGAAAGAAATTAAGCCCCATCCTTTGGGAATTGAGCTTGGCACGCTTATGCAATTTTTGCATGATGCAAAAACCCAAAGCTTATCGAAATTTTTGTCGACAGAATTTTCGCGCGTAACAGAAGAAGTTGCTAAGGAAATTTGCGAGAGGGCAAAGCTAAGTCCACGCATGCAGGCAGCAAAAGCCGGACGAACTGAAGCTGAAGCCATTTTTAAAGCCATCCAAGAAGCAAAGCTCATGGCGCCGCCGACCAATTGTTTGTCGCCATTGAATGAAGAGGCCATAACGAAGGCGCTTTATTGGCTTTTTGTGGAATCTAATCGCGAACGTGCCGCAGCAAAGGATGCTGAAGCTGCACCCGAAGCGCCAGTGGTTTTAAATCCTTCTCCTGCGCCTGCAAAAAAATCCGGAAAAAAATCTCTTCAGGCAGAATTTGATTTTGATGCACAAGCAAGAAAAACAGCGATGGCCACCACCGCTGAGCACCTTGAGCAGAAAATAGATGCCCTTACCAATACTGAAGAAAACGCCGTTTTAGATGAAGAACAAGGATTTTTCGTCTGTGCAGTTACCCGGCCTCCAAGTGTTTATCGCGGCAATCCTTTTCAGATTGAGGTCGGACTTTTTTATGGTCGCTCATTGCCCGCTGATGAACTTGTTCAAGTCTATCGCTACGCAAATCGAGTCCCTTTGCAATATCAAGCTGCTGCCTGCGCTATGTCTAAAGCTGTTATGTCGGTGCCGTGGAAATCCTAT
>JBPOIV010000207.1:0-5147 GCA_052034245.1 Myxococcota bacterium | reverse complement strand
ATAAAAGCGAAGCGGAAGCTCTGTAAAAAAGATTGCATATAATCCTTAGCGCAAGAAATTATCTCTTTAATTGTGGAGCGCTTCGCTTAGCTGTCAAGTTTGTGTTATTTAGACTTTTTTATATATTTATTAAGAAACTTATAGCTGAAACCATTGTTATAAAGTTGATGATTAAAAATATCATCATGCGAGTATTCTACAATAATTGCTAAAGCGCTCAGAACCTGGCTTAGGCGTTTTGGGGGTTGTTGCGCATGTTTTTTATTTCTGATCGTAGCTATCTGAGAAGAAAATTCCTCCTTTTTTTGAATAAGCGCTTCATTGCATACTGATTCCATGGCGCAGGTACCTAATATCGATGCCAAAAAACTCGCAAAACCCTCAACAAAGCAATTGCTCACGATGAATAACGAGCAACATGTCATGACCCTCAGAGGCCAAGAAGTTAATACATTATATCGGCCTATGCTTTGGTCTATTTTTGTAAATTCTTTAGCGCTCCCAATGAGTTGCGCAATAGTTTCTTGTTCGTCTGTATTTAATTGCTGAAAATAATTGTTAAAAGCGTCGAAATCATCGGGCAGTGGGACAGAGCTAAAAACATTGAAATGGCCCCCGCCATCGTTAACTAGATAATAGTCTGCCTCGCTATAAGTAGTATGTAACTCCCTTATATCTTTCTCCAGAAATGGTTGAGCTAAGCAAAAACTATTGATTAAAAAAGTAAGGACGAAAGAGAAAATATAGAGCCGTTTGTTCATCGCTAATCCTTCTTAAAGTGCATAATTGTGCCGACATGTATAATGACTTTTGGCCCCGTAAATGGGGCAGCTATGAGCTTAGCGTGCCAGGCCCATTCTTTATTCGTCCAAACCAAGAATGAGGGCCTGAAGGCTCTTTTTGTCACTGAATAGACTGATTTTCATATGGGCCAGATAGATTGTTACCTTCGGACAGGCCCTTTGTCCTCCCGACCAGATAATTTGTCATCCTCGGGCTTGGCCCGAGGATCCAACTCACCTTAGCTAGAAAATTATTTGGCCAAGGGGTTGACTCGTGGATCCTCGGGTCAAGCCCGAGGATGACAAATGATGTACCCAAGGGGACTACGGTATTCGCGGGGATGACAACTATCTGCCCGACGATGATAAACTATTTTCTAAGCCTGTGCGCTTTCTTCCTGAGTGCTGCCACCGAGTTTAATTTCTTTTTTCTTAGGCTTATCTGGCATGAGCGCTGCTTCAAGAACTTCATCGACATTTTTGACGAAAACAAATTTGATTTCGGCTCGGACATTTTTAGGGATGTCCTCCAAATCTTTTTGATTTCTAATCGGCATAATCACTTGCTTCACGCCCGCGCGGTGAGCTGCAAGGACTTTTTCCTTGATACCCCCGACTGGCAGGACCAAGCCGCGCAATGTCACTTCGCCCGTCATGGCGAGATTTGGCCTTGTGCGACGACCGGTGAGCAAAGAAACGAGAGCCGTGATGATGGTGACACCAGCTGATGGGCCATCTTTTGGTATCGCGCCTGCAGGAAAGTGAATATGCACATCGGTTTTATCAAGAAAATGCTCGTTGATTGACGATGCCAGCGAAAGATCCGCCGCCCGGCTTCGGACCCACGAAAGAGCAGTTTGAGCTGATTCTTTCATGACATCACCAAGCTTTCCGGTGAGAATCAAGGAGCCTTTTCCGCCCATACGCGTTGCTTCAATGAACAATAAATCGCCGCCTGCAGCAGTCCAAGCAAGGCCTGTGGCCACGCCCGGAATAGAGGTGCGTTCTGATGTTTCATTGTAAAAACGCTCAGGCCCAAGAATTTTTTCGATTTTTTCTTTATCGACGATTATTTTCTTGAAGGGCTTGTCTGCGTTTTCTTGCGTCCATTTGGCAACCAAAACCGCTACATAACGACATACCGAGGCTACTTCTCGCTCAAGATTTCTCACACCCGCTTCACGCGTATAGCCATTGGCCAAGAGCAAAATGCTCTCGTCGGGAATCTCGATGTGGTCGGTAGTGATGCCGTGCGCTTGAATTTGCTTTGGAATGAGATGCTGTTTCGCAATATTGATCTTTTCTTCAAAGGTATAACCAGGCAGCTCAATCACTTCCATACGATCTTTGAGCGCAGCGGGAATGGTGTCGGTCTCATTGGCTGTGGCAATGAACAAAACCTTTGAAAGATCAAAAGGCACGTCAAGGTAATGGTCACTGAAATTGCTGTTTTGTTCAGGGTCAAGAACTTCTAAGAGGGCACTTGAAGGATCGCCTCTAAAATCATGACCAAGCTTGTCAATTTCATCGAGCAAAAAGACGGGATTATGCGTACCAGCTTTCTTGATGCCCTGGATGATACGACCAGGCAAGGCACCGATATAGGTACGACGGTGACCGCGGATTTCTGCTTCATCTCGCACACCACCTAGTGACATACGGTGAAATTTACGTCCCAAGGCATTGGAAATAGAACGACCAAGGGATGTTTTTCCCACGCCTGGAGGTCCAAGAAAACATAAAATGGGGCCCTTCATGTCGTCTTTGAGCTTTCTTACCGCCAAATATTCGATGATACGTTTTTTAATACGCTCAAGCCCATAATGATCGCCATCGAGAATTTTCTTGGCATTGTCGAGATTGAGGTTATCTTTACTTTCTTTGGCCCAAGGCAAATCAGCCAACCAATCAAGATAAGTTCTCGCAACGGTATACTCTGCCTGACTAGGCTGCATGTTGCTCATGCGCTTAAGTTCACGGCGTGCCGCTTTTTCGGCATCTTCAGGCAGATTGGCATCTTTGAGGCGTTTTTTGAGCTCCTCGAGGCCATTTTCTTCATCGTCTTTATCGCCCAACTCTTCGCGTATGGCTTTTAGTTGCTGACGCAAATAATATTCACGCTGGGTCTTACTCATTTCGCCTTTTACTTGGGTGTTGATCTTATTAGAAAGCTTCAACACTTCGAATTGGCGATTTAAGAGCTCTAAAACTTTTACTAAACGTTTTTTGAGCGCAACGGCTTCAAGCACGTCTTGTTTTTCTTCGATGGTCGCATCGATATTTGCGGTGATGAGGTCTGCAAGATGGCCTGGGGCAGTGATCGAATCAAGCAATTGCTTGGCCATAACGGGAATTTCAGGCAAAAGGTCGATTACTTCACGGGCGGTATTTCTTAAGTTGAGCGACAAAGCTTCAACTTCAACATCGCTCGATCCCTCATCTACGAGGGGCGAAACTTTGGCGGTGAAAAATGGATCTGTTTGGTTAAACTCTTCAACCTTGAAACGACAAACGCCTTCTACGACAATATTAAAACCATCTTTGCCCGCCCGCGCAAGCTTGATAATGCGCGCTGCAGTTCCGATTTGATACATGTCTTCTAAAGCCGGATCATCAATTTCAGGCGCTCGTTGGGTAATGATCCCGAGTAAACTTTTTTCCTTCGTTGCTTCTTCAATCAAACGTATTGTTTTTGTGCGCCCAATCGTAAGCGGCATCACCGCTCCTGGGAAAAACACGCTGTTTCTTAAAGGGAGTATGGGCAGTTCGCTGGGCAAATTGCTGGGAGTAGATGTGTCAGGGTGTGGCTTTTGTCCCGTCACCTAGGCCTCCAAATGAGTTTATACACCGCAGACCTAGTATAGATGGAAAGACTGATAAGGCAAGTACGCTGCAGCCACAGTATTTAAGATCGTTTTATTGTTAGACTTTTTAATTCGGCGCAATGAAAGCCCGAAAAACTCCTTGTTCATCGGTAATGGCATTGGCAATGACTTTGGCCTGTTTTGCAAGACCTGGTTCTGTCGAATAAATAGTGACAAAAACTCGCGCTAAGGGTGTATTTTTATCGGCAGCTAAAATTTTTCCTGTCAGAATTTCTGGAGGCACTAGTTTGATGGCTAAGGTGGAGGTCTTTGGAAAATCAAAGCTTAGCCACTGATGTGCAAGTTTGCTTCCTGGGGGGGGAATGATGTGGGCCTGATAGCGTCCTTCATCGAGCGTTAATGGCGAGCATGATTCGTCTTTGGCACTGCCAAAGCCAAAACGTCGCTGACAAATGCGCCCTTCTTCATTAGTGGTGGCAGTGATTTTAAAGAGCATGTCATCAAAAATATCTTCTGTTGCAAAATCACCAATGTTACCGATGCGGCTGAGTTCTATCTGTGCGCCTTGCACTTCTTTATCATCATAATCAAGCACGGTGCCATATAAAGGTTCGCGTTTATGAAGTTCTATAGTGATGACATTGCTTTGCTTGGAGGCGAGAAATTCGATGTTTTTAATTAGTTTGATGCCAAAGGGGCTATCGAAAGGCGGAATCACTGCGATATCGTAAGAGCCTTCGTAAAGCTGCTTAAAGACAGTAATCCCTGAACTATCGACCTGCTTTTTAATGAGTGAAGTTCCGCTTCCTACCTTTGCCTTCATAAAAATAATGGCATTACCGATGCCGCTTTGGTGGGAATCAATAATTTCGACACCTGCTTCTAGCGGCGCCTTTAGTGAGCCCAAATCAATAGTTCCGACATCGATATTATTTTGCAAAGCTTTTTTGCTGAGTTTGACTTTAAGTCGCGGAAGGGCGCTTTCGCTATCTTGGGGCTCAATGACGAGCATCACCGGAACATTGTCACCTTCGTTAAAAGAAGGGGATATTTCTAGTGAGATAGAACCATCATTTTTCACTTCTTCAATCGATGAAATAAGACGATTACCTTGCACCACCTTGGCCCGCACTTTTGGAGCCTCAGCCGCCGCAAGAATGCTTGTGTCCTTTGATGCAATGCGGGCTAAAAGTTTTGGAAATGGCGCGGTCAAGTCAAAGTTCAATGTCATGTCTTTGCTGATTATCCCCGGCTCAAGAAAAAGTGGCGCACGATGATGAAGGCCGCTGGGATTAAGGATGAGCGCATATTCCCCGCCGGCGGGGAGGCTCAAACTAAAACTTTGGTCGTCGAGCACTCTGGTTTTAATCGGTGTGCGTAAGGGAAGGCTGATCTTGTTGCCAATTGGTATGGCAATTATGTCAGCAAATGAACTTAGCTGCTTCTTTTCAGCTTTCTCTTCGATTTTAAGAAATTGATCGATTCCTAAAGCCTTTCCTGAAATGCTAAAGACAGGATCAAGCGCTAAGCCATTGGCTAG
>JBPOIV010000034.1:0-9691 GCA_052034245.1 Myxococcota bacterium | reverse complement strand
GTTATACTTGACCGCCACCGTCCAATTGACGGCTTAAATGATTCCAAGAAATTAACTGAAAAAGCGCGGGAAGATCTTTTTCCTGTCATTTATGAGCGGGCTCTTGCGGTAGAAATTGCTGAGATCGATGCCATTGATATTGATCGAACCAATATTTTGAAAGCATCGCTTTTAGCCATGCGCAATGTTTTGCTTGCCCTCAGCGCTAAAATGCACATCGACTGGGCTTTAATCGATGGTAATCAACCGATTAAAGATGCTCCCATACAACAAAGAACCATCGTCAAGGGTGATTCTTTGGTGCCGAGTATTATGGCGGCATCGATTATCGCCAAAGTGCATCGTGATCGCCTGATGGCCAAGTATGATAAGCGCTATCCAGGTTATGATTTTGCGAGCCACAAAGGTTATGGCACTGCGGCTCATTTAAAAGCTATCGATACCCTCGGTCCCAGTCCCATTCATCGCATTAGCTATGGGCCCATCAGGGAGCCGCGTTTGCTATGAGCCGGGCGGTGGGCACGCATTATGAAAACGAGGCCGCGAAATTCTTGGAAGCTCGAGGCCTAAAGATCATTGCTCGCAATGTTTCTTATTCTTTTGGTGAGCTTGATCTTGTGGCTAAAGATGGGGAGACGCTGGTTTTTGTCGAGGTCAAACACCGAAAACAAATTTCTCATGGCATGCCTTTTGAGGCGGTTACCATTTCAAAGCAACGAAAAATAATCAAGGCAGCCAAAGCCTTTATACAGCGAATGCCAAAGACGCCGTTTTGCCGCTTCGATGTGATTTCAATAATGGGCACAGCGCCAGAGCATGCAATTGAGCATTTAAAAGATGCTTTTTGGGACGAAGAATAAATGAAATTAAAAATAGTGGCGACGCCTATTGGCAATGTGCGAGATATTTCAGCACGCGCGATTGAGGAAATTAAAAAGGCCGATTTGATTCTGGCTGAAGATACGCGCTCAGCAATGAAACTCATCAGTCATCTTGGCATTGAGACTAAGGCCGATGCTCGCATTATTTCTTGCCAATCGCAAATGGAGCTTCATCGAGCTGAAGTCGTGATTGAGCGTCTACGCGCTCATAATCGAGTGCTGCTTTTATCTGATGCCGGCTGTCCAGTAATCAGCGATCCAGGATCACTTTTAATTGAATCAGTGGTAAATGCAGGTTTTGAAATCGAAGTCATTCCAGGCCCCAGTGCTCTAACAAGCGCCATAATGGGGGCTGGTATTGATACCACGCGCTTTGCTTTCTTGGGCTTCTTGCCACAAAAAGGTGGGACTCGGAAGAAATTGCTTCGTGCCTCAGCCGAGGCGGAGTTAGCGCTCGTGATCTATGAGGCCCCGCAGCGTGTAGCGGCTTTGCTTAACGAATTACACGAACTTTTAGGCGCAAGGCGCGTAGTTGTTGCGCGTGAACTCACCAAAATCTTTGAGACTTTTCATAGGGGAGCCTTAGGCTCGGAATTAAATCCCCCTTTGGTGGAAAAAGGCGAATGCGTAGTGGTGGTGGAAGCGGGAGTTTTTACCAATGAGCCAGAAGTGCAGTTGGAACAGGATGAGCAAATACTTGCTTTAATTAAAGAAAAAACTCTGGCTGGCTATTCGACTAAAGATACGGTGAAAATTTTAGTCGCTCAATTTTCAATAAAGAAAAGCACGGCCTATGATCTGGTAATGAAACATTCTAAAAGTCTTAAGAAATAATTTTCCATAGATACTATTTTGCTTGAAAAATCCTTAATGGGTATTGTTTTTTCTTATCCAACATCAGTTCTATTAGTGGTGAATACGCGGGGCGAAGGTTTTCTCCTAGGGCTATATTGCCCTCACGGAGATTAATTCGTCATTGCGAGCGTAGCGTGGCATTCCAGGGTAGTAGCATTGGTCTGGAGTGCCACGCTACGCTCGCAATGAAGATATAACGCAATAACGCGGGTCAAGCTTCGAATGACAAAGTTTCAAAATGAAAAAAAAATTGTGGAAATAAAAAGAGAAAAACAGAGTGAATACCATAGTTAAATTTTTATACTTCATTGCTCTTATGATGTGTTCGCTCACTCATGCCGCAGACCTTCTCAATCATAGCAATGCCCCTAATAAAATCGGCTTCACGCCGCTTATGCATGCTGCAATAACGGGGGAATCAACAGTGCTCATTCTTTTGGCCGAAGGCGCTGATCCGATGGTTCCTTTTTTGCCACCCTTTGTGGTGAGGCAAAGCCCAACGCTTAAGACCGCGCTTTCCGCACGGCGAGTGGTATAAAGTGATGGGCCAATTCAGTCAAGGAAGCGGGGACAAGAAATATTTCCTCGCCGCCGAAGGAGTGTGCCTCTTAATGGCAATTTGGAGCCGCTCGATAGCGAGCGCGAGCTTCGAAGAAAAAGAAAAAGCCGCATGGCAACATCCTTTGTGCCTGAAAGTATTGCTCTGCATTTTGCGCTTAGTCACGGCAATGAAGCCATCGTAAAAGAACTAATTGAGTATGGGCCCAAAGAGCAAATCAGCGTTATAGATAATCTTGGTAACACTCCTCTTCACGTGGCCATTCTCAGCGGCAATGTAGCGATGCTTAAAATAGTGCTTAATGGCCCCTTAGAAGGAAATGCTGAATACGATGAGCAAGTTCGCGTTGCTATGGAAAGACCCAATACTAATGGCCATACTCCTTTAGCAATCGCCTTGATGCATGCAGATAGCCCGCGCCATCCTTATTATGAAATGATGGGCTTGCTCCTTGAGCGCGGCGCAAATCCTAACAGTGAAATGCTGGAGTTGCCGAGTGGCACACAGGTAATATCGTTTTATTAGCTAAGCATTTTGCTTTTATTCATGGCTATCTCTTGCTCATAAAATTTGGCGCGAGCGATAATTATCTGTCGCAAGAAAGACGTGATTTTATCGAGGCACATGATAGCTCGCAACTTGCTGAATGGCAGCAAAGTTTCCCAGGTTGCAGAACCTTTAAAGAATTGAAAAACGCACTTGATGTTCGAGCTGCTTCTATGAAATCCAGGCAGAAGAATGGGAAATGGACGAATATGCTTCGCATGAAAAAATAAAATTTTTGGGTATTTTTTATTTTCTCCTGCTCCCTCAGCATTTGAAATACATGAGCTTCTAAGTTATCCATAAAAGTCCCCCTTGTGGGGATGACTTTTTTTGTAAATTAAAGCGCTCATGCGAACCAAACTATTTTATTCCTGGAAATTTCTTGTTTTAAGCTTGAGCTTTGCTCCTCTTTCTTATGCTATCGATTCCCTTAATGAGCGAGGACAAACTGCTCTTATGTTGGCCTGTGAAAAGGGAAACTTAGATGAAGTGAAAGTTTTGCTTGAAAAGGGTGCAAACCCAGAATATCGATGTCAGAGAACCTTAAATGCGCTTCACTATGCAGCTCAAGGTGGCAATAGTGAGGTGATAGAACATCTAGTCACAACTACCAAGTTAGATATCAACGAGGCTTTAAGGGGCGGAACTACGGCGCTTCATCTTGCCGTGCAGAAAAAAAGGATCAAGGCCATCACCTATCTCTTAAAACATGGCGCAAATGTCTTTGCCAAAGCGAATATTACTTTTCAAAATAACTTAAGCAAAAGCTATCGATTATCTGCCTTAGGATTAGCGATTTTTTATGACGATCAAAATGTAAAGAATACGTTTTTTGAGTTTGATGAAAATTTTATTGAAGCAGCCTTGGAACTTAGTGCGCGTAATGAGTGGTTTGATAAATTTCGTGTTCTGTGCTTCGCCTTTAAGAATATTTTCCCCAAGCGAGGATATGAGGACATTCTTTTTCTCCTCGCCAAGAAGGGAACGAGTGTGGAGGCAGTGAGGATTTTAAAAGAGGAATTTGAAGTGCCTTTAAATGCCATTGATATAGATGGTCATAATGTTTTTCATTATGCGGCTCCATCCGCCAGCCATGATTTCATCTTGTTTTTGCTTAATAATACCACAAACTTGTTCGATGCTCCTGCAAAAAACGGGTATACTCCCCTTCATTTTGCCGTTGCCAGGAAGAATCTTTTGGCAGTAGAACTCTTACTTAATGCCGGCGCGGGGTGTACTCTTCCCTCACCACCCCCCAAGAGGAATTTAATAGAACTTCGCGATAAAGTTCCGCAGGCCCAAACTTTTAAAGGCAGGCTTCTTACCCCTTATCAAATGGCTCAAAGACCGGGCTTTGAGAAAGTGCTCGAACTCTTCAAGCGAGTGATAGACCTAAAAAAAACGCAGGAAGACTAGGTTTCGCTAAATGGTTGTGATTTTAGCGAGGACCTATATGAATTTTTTCTTCATCAGCTTCATTTTTTTCTGGTGTTGTACGCTCTCAGCTAACGAAGGACTTATTAAGGCGGTAAGGAGCGGAGAAATTAAAAAAGTTATCAGCGCCCTAATAGAAGGCGCTGACGTAAACTATGTTGACCAGACTACTGCGCTGCATGAAGCGCTTAGGATAAAAGACAAGCATACAGCTCGCTCAATTGCGTTTTACCTTCTGCTAAAAGGCGCAGATCCACTGCAAAAAAATCATCGCGGCCTCTCTTCTGTGCTGTATGCAGCGAAGCGCAAAGATATGGTAATTTTAGAAATGATTAAGCAATATCTTTCACCAGAAGAATTGTTTATGGACGTCTTTTTGACGCCTCCGAATTATAAGATCGAAGAATAGCGGTGCCTATCCCATTTTCTGGAGCATCTTTTTCATTTGATAGAGAAAGAAGCGATTTTCTTCGTTCACTAGGTGAGAAAGCGTGCCTGCTTGAAGCTTCGCTTCGAGCTCGATGATACCGCCACTAAGCGCGCCTTTTGCCTCAGCTTTTCTACCCAAAGCAATCAAGGCATCAGCTTTGATCAAATAATCGATGTAAACATTGCTGCCATGGCTGAGGGACTTTTCGACGTGAGCAAGAGCTTTGTCGGGATGATAAAGGTTGAGAAGGCTTAAATATTTGCTGCGAATGTACATGCCAGCTTGAATGCGATCAAAACCATATCCATCGTATTCAGGAAACTGTTTTAGACCAACGGCGATGAGTTCATTCATCTCGCGAATGCGCTTTCTTTTGCGGTAAACAGTAGGAATAGAAGCATTTGCGCCCCACAATCCAATGCACACCGAACGCCAATAAGTATATTGGGGAGTAAGTGTTGTGATTTCCTTTGGACTCAGATGCTCAGTGACGCTGATGCAGTCCTCAAAGATGGCAGTGGCATTTTTAACGTTCCACGCTTTTTTGGCGATTTCTCCCTCATAAAGCGAGAGGCGCGCATAATAATCGAGTGAGGTGAGGCGCCGGCTTTGTTCTTCATTCTTATTGGTAATGATGGCTAAAAATAAGTCTTTGGCCGACTGAATAGTTTCTCTGCTCTGGGCTCGATTGTTAAAAAGTAGGACCGCTTCCTCATAAGGGGTCGCATGAGCGAGGTTAAAGGATGTAAGAGCACATAGGGCTAGAAGGAAGGAAGATATAAAAAACTTAGTCATTTAATTTCCTCAACGATAGATTCTAAAAGTCTTATCGGTGAGGAAAGCGAAATGGCGTTTTATTAGATGAAATCAGTCATTGGCTCCGCCAATATGCCATTTTATCGCTTTACCATCATCATCATCGCGCCCCATAGAAATAACGCTCGCACCATCGGCCCTGGCGTCTTTGCTTGCGCCAAAAGATGAGCGGGCAAGTTCTTTTTCGTCTAAGCAACTTAAAGAGCCCAGTAACAAAAAAGAGAGCCATAGCCAAATTTTCATAGGCACTCCTAAAAAGTCAGATAGGCATAATAGAGTATATTTTGATCCCCCACTCAAAAAAAACTCTAAGGTGGATTTTAGCCCGAAAAATCAAGGCCTTTCGTCTTAGCACGTATTCAAAGAGGTCTTTACTAAGGCGTTTTTTAGCTTTAGACTGAGGTCATATTTGGTTATATTAAAGGCACACTAAGTATTTGTTTAATATATAAAATATTGCTATTAGTGTGCGGCTGGACGTTTTTTGCATGAGCATGACAGAGCTAAAAATTAATACGAGTGAAAAAGATCGTGGTGAGCGAGTAGATAGCTTTTTAGCAAAAAGCCTTATGGGATTTTCTCGTGCGCAAATTGCAAGTTTTATTAAAGATGGTCATCTAAGTTTGGCTGGAAAGGCCTTGAAAGCCTCTTACAAAATTTTAGGTTCTGAAACTTTAAATCTTTTTATACCACCCATTAAGGCGGCTAGCATCGAGGCTGAGAATATTCCCCTCGATATTCTTTATAGCGATGATTATATTGCGGTCATCAACAAGCCCGTGAATTTCGTTGTGCATCCTGGAGCGGGTGTGAAAACAGGCACGCTTTGCCATGCATTGCTTTATCATTTTCCGACGATGGTCATTGGTCATCAGGAACGCCCTGGCATTGTTCATCGATTGGATAAAGATACTTCCGGAGTAATGGTGATTGCAAAAACGCATGATGCTTTGCAAAGCCTCAGTGAAGATTTTAAAAATCGTAAGGTGAAAAAAATCTATCGTGCTTTCGTCCATGGCGAAGTAAAAAGCACTTCTTTCGAACTCATCACTGGGCACGCGCGGCATCCGCAAAATCGTTTGCGTTTCACAACAGCGCTCCCCGTGCCTACAGAAGCCAATGAGCATGTGCGTCGGGCACATAGTTCTTTTTTAACTTTGCATCGTGGCTTTGGCATTTCGTCATTGAGAATAGAGCTTCACACCGGACGCACCCATCAAATAAGAGCGCATCTTTGCGATGTGAATCATCCAATTCTTGGGGATTACCTTTACGGCGGCAAGCGTTCTCTTAGCAAAAATATGCCCTCTTCTTTGGCGCGTGCCATCGAGGCTTTACATGGTCAGGCGCTTCATGCTGAAAGTTTAGGCTTTCGTCATCCGAAAACGAAAGAAGAAATGTTTTTTAGCGCCCCATTGCCCAAAGAATTGGCAGCAATAGACGAAGAGTTATCATTGGCTTCTTAGGGAGTGTCATGCCTCGTATAAGTCCAGCATTGATTCAAGCCGCACCGAAAACTGATTTACACTGCCATTTAGATGGCTCACTGCGCATCAGCACGCTCGTCGCGCTCGCCAAAAAAAGCGGCGTGAAACTTCCGAGTTATGATCCTGACGCCCTCATGAAGGAATATGGTTATGGCACTATTCGCACCAATTTGGTTGATTATTTGCGAGGTTTTGAACCCTTAGTTGCCGTGCTTCAAAATAAGGAAAATATCGAGCAAGTTTTTTACGAATTATGTGAAGACGCGGCCAAGGAAAATGTTTGGCATTTAGAAGTACGTTATTGCCCTAATTTATTGATTGAAAGGGGCCTGAGTCAAGAAGAAGTTGTTGAAGCATGTGCACGAGCTGGAGCGCGCGCGGAAAAAGATTTTAATATGAGTGTGGTCCAAATTTTATGTGGCCTAAAACATCATGATCCAAAGCTCGTTATTTCGGTAGCAAAGCTTGCCGCTCAGTATCGTCATCTGAATGTTGTCGGTTTTGACTTGGCCGGCCCAGAAGATGGATTTCCCATTCGGCTTCATTTAGAAGCGCTGCATATCGCCAAAGTAAATCAACTTTTTATTACCTTGCATGCGGGCGAAAATTTTGGCCCTAAAAGTATTGCGCAAGCGATTCATGAAGGCGGCGCGCATCGCATCGGACATGGCACTTCCTTGATTCACGACAAGGTTCTCATGCAGTACGTAATCGATCACCGTATCGGTATCGAGAGTTGTCCGCTTTCAAATCTGCATACTGCCTCAGTGCAAACACTTCATGAGCATCCTTTAAAACAATTCCTCGATGCCGGCGTGCGCGTTTCGATCAATACCGATAATCGTTTGTGCTCCGATACATCAATTACGAAAGAATTATTAACGATGACGGAAACCTTGAACTTCACGACTGAGGATCTTCATCGCCTTTTACAAAACGGCTTTAAAAGCGCGTTTTTAGCTTACGAAAAAAGAAGCGCACTTCTTAAGGCCTTCAATCAGAAATGGGCGGAATTAACGAAGAGTCTGTGAACTTTTTAAACTTTCAAGGTGCTATGCTGGGGAACTTAAAAAGGAGTTCATCGTATGGATAGCCTTACAGAACATCGTCAAGAAAAACTAAAAGCGGTTTCCCATTTTTCTCAACGCATCGTTCACGAACTAAATAATATTTCGACTATCTTGTTGAACACCTGCGATTTTCTAAGAGAAGACGTCGCAGGTAATGATGCGGCGCTCAAGAAAATTCATATGATCGAAGAAGCTAATGCACGGATGTTAGCTCTCAGCGGCGAGCTCAAGAATTTATCTTTTAGCAGACCTAAAAATGATGCACGTATCGATGTAAATATGAGTATCGAGGAAATTGCTGCCGCACATCGAAATCGTGTCCATATTCTTTGCGATCCTAAAAATCCAACGGTAAGCATCGCTCCCGATCGTCTTAAATTTATTTTAGCCTCAGTGGTGCAGAATGCCCTTGAAGCGAGCGCTTTAGACTCACCCATCTACGTCCAAAGTAAAGAAAATAATGAGCAAGTGATTATCGAAGTGCGTGATCAGGGAAGAGGAATGACAAAAGAAGAACTTCACCATCTTGGTGAGCCTTTTTTTAGTTCGAAGCCTCATCGAAAAGGCGCCGGCTTATCACTGAGCAAGGTATTTTATTGGTTAAGTAGTAGCGGCGGCAGCATTGATGTTAAAAGTGTACTCGACTTAGGGACTACCGTAACAATGATTTTGCCTAAAAAATAATTGGAGCAAAAAATCTAGTTTCTCGCAAATAAGGCCTCTAATGCGAATGTTGTAGATTTTGTTTCCGAAATGCAAAAAGGGCGTTTGCAAGTTTTTTTAAGCCCTTTAGATATGCTTCCGTCGATATTACTTTTGGGCTAAACTATGAGGCTATTAATTCCGATGTGCTTCCGAATCCTTAGGGTATCATTACTCTACAGCTTCTCAGCCTCATAAACCATTCAATAAATTATTTTTTACTCTCCTTTCGGGTGCTTTGTGAAAATCTTTCATCTCGTTTTTATCTTTTTTACGCTAGGGACAAGTTCTTCACTTTTGGCAATGGACGGCCCCAACGAAGAGCCTATCTGCAAACGTCCTTTACTAGGAAGAGTTAAAGGGAAATTTCCATGGACCAATTCTATGGCCAAACCTGACTCGCCAAGACAAGAAGAACCTATTTTATCACGCTCTACCTCACAGTTGCTTGTTGATTTGGAAAGTCTTGGAGAAAAAAATAAAGGCGGAAAATCTCCTCGTTTGGTGCCTAAGGCGCAAAAAACTAAATCAAATATTGAAGTTGTGGTGCAGGAACAGCAGGTTCCTGTAGGCCGTTCCCGCAGTGATTTCCAGTTCGATCTTTCTCGCTGTAAGAAAGCCTGGGAAGCGTTATACTCCTGCACATTGCTTTCTTTTACCGATGTTCAACGAAAGGAAATTTATGATGCTGAATCAACGAAGATTCGGGAGCTAAAGAATTATAATGACATAACGTATAAGTTCAGAAGCTCCACAGATAATTTAAAATCAATAAATTCTTATTTTAGAAAGTTATTAAGAGAGGAGAGAATCATTAAAATTAAGGAGGCGCAGCTGGGTTTTATAAAGCAGGCGTTAAAAAAGGATCCTAGACATTCCGCTAAAATAGAAAAAAAATATCTTAAATTTTT
>JBPOIV010000176.1:0-3280 GCA_052034245.1 Myxococcota bacterium | reverse complement strand
GCTGCGGCCTCAAATATTTTGGCTTTAGGTTTTTAGAAGTCCCTTTTCTAAGTGTAGGCCAAAAAAAATCTTAGAACGAATCTAGGCCAAACTCCTCTCAATAAACGACGGACAAATTGTCTGTCCGTTTATGGGGGGGAGTATGAAAACCATTTTGTTTTCTTTGTTCGCTATTGCATCTTCATTGAGTTTTGCTTCACGAAATCCTATTGGTGAGAGAGCATCTTATGTGCTTAATGACTCATCAGAACGTTCTTCTTGGGTGATTAAATCTGGCCGAGCTGATGCCAAAATAGTGCGCTATGCAGAAGATGCGGAATATGGTCCTGGCTATATTCTCGAAATCAACTACGACATGGACGTACGCTTGAAGGGCAAACAAAGAGGCACCATCAGCTTGCTCGTACCTGATGAAGTTTTTAACGACAGTTTCATGAATGAACTTTCTGGTGAACATCCGCGTTCATACGGAACTTTTGACGTCGATTATTTAGGAACCACGACCGCAAGAGATGCAAATGATCGTTCCTATAACCGTTGTGGCAAAGTTAAAATTTTCAATGTCAGCCCCAATTATACTCCTCGCAGAATGTCTCATGGCATTCGGGTCTTAGGTCACGAGAGCATAAATTTTGATGAAGCTGGCAATCGCATCAGTGCCATTGCTTTCGAAGATCTAGAAATTATTTTGAAAGTTCATCCAAGTTTGCCCGTATTGGGAGCGGTGCAATTAGATGTCTCCGGCGTGGCTTTTGGTATTAGTTTTACCGCTGGATTTGATTTTAAATCCTAAGCACAATAATGGTGCGGAAAATTAAGATTCGCGAGAATGCGTGCATCCGGCCATAAAAAGCTGTGCACGCATTTTTTATGTCTTTTTATGAGAAGCCTTGGGCCTTCTTCTAAGTTTTGTAAATCAATAAAAAAATGATGGGAAAAATAAACGGGATGTCCGCTTAAGGCATAAAACTGCGGCAGAAGGATGAGGGGGTGAGGCCCGTGAGAGCGAATAAAATTGAGCATAAGATGCAAAAGTTCAGCGTTAATATAGGGCGCATCCACCGGAAGTACGAATAGTCCTAAAGCTTCTTTGGGTGCGTGGAAAAAAATACTTCTGATCGAGCCGCTATAGCCCAAACTGTCGTAGCGATTTTCTAAAACTTCGGCACCACAAAGCCGAATTTCTTCGCAAAGAAATCGATCGCGCAAAAGCAGTTTTGGCAGACTTACAAAGGTCTTCAGCCCTAATCGAGACAAGCATTTGCTCAAAAAAAATACGGCAGGCTCATTTTTGATGGGCAACAAAGCTTTGGGAAAGCCCATCCGCATGCTTTTGCCCGCTGCTGTGATTAAAGCGAGGTACACTTCGGGGAGCATTTTTGATCCTTATCATTTGCCCAAGGATGGAGAGCGCAATTTCTTTGGGCGTTTGGGCCGCAATATCAAGTCCCGCGGGGCATATTAGAGGCTCTATTTCTTCAGAGCTAAAACCCTTGGCAAGAAGCCTCTTAGTGGTCATGAGGGCCTTTCGCGTTGAGCCCACGAGAGCGAGATAGGCGAGTGGAAAGCGAAGGACTCGTTCAATAATTTCTTGATCAAGTTGATGATCGTGAGTGGTAACCACTACAAAATCATCGTGATTAAGCTCAAGGGATCTAAGAGCAAAGGCAGAGTGGTCCTGATTTTTGATCAAGATTTCTTTAAAGGCTTCATGGGCTAATAACTCTTTACGCTCATCGATAAGCACGGTCAAAAACCCAAAACTTGTGGCCAGAGGGCAAAGATGCTGCGCGATGTGACCGGCGCCGAAGCAGATAAAACGCGATTTTTTCTCACTGGGCTCGATATAAACCGTCATTTCGCCGCCGCAGCACATGCCTAATTCCTGGCGCAAAGAGGTGCTAATGAGACGAGGTTTTGCTTCAAAAATAGTCTCGATGGCAGTTTTTCGAATATGGTGTTCAATGGCGCCACCGCCGATACTGCCTAAAATCTCTCCAAACTCAGTCCCGTTGTTTTTAACGAGCATTTTTGCGCCAATCTTACGCGGTGTCGATCCGGATACCGCGACCACCGTACATAGGGCACAGTCGACGCGACTTTCAATAAAATGGCGATAAAGTGTGAGAGAATTCACCTAAGTTCCCATAAAAAAAGATGTTCTAGTTCTATAGGGGCCTTGGGGCAGCAAACAATACCCTAAAAATCCTTAGTGGCGGCATGCTTGGTTTTAAATTTATTCGACGAGCTCTTTATCGCTCGGGGCTTTGCTGCGTTCGCCATTTTGATGTTGATTAAGCACTAGTTCACAGCGTTTTTTTAGTTCTTCTTGCGATGCTGAGCTCAGTGGCGGCAAGGTTTTTAGGCGAGCTTCTTCTTGTTCGTTTTTAAAGAGCACACAGATAGCTTGTCCTTTCATGATGACGTCGCCATTTTGATTCTCTACCCACAAAGAAAATTGCACGCGATGCTCATCATTTTTGCGATATCGTCTGATGATGAAGCCTTTTGCTTGCAAAATATCTTTGGGCCAAATTAATCTTTGAAAAGTGCTGCTCAAAGAAACAATGTTCATGGTGGCAAAATGCTGCAAATTTTCTTCGACGAGGGCGGTTGCCATCAAATTAGGCGCAAAAACGCTGCCAAAGCCTGCAGCTTTGGCAAATTCTTCATCGAGAACGAGAGGAGAAAAATCATCGCTGGCGGCAGCAAAATGAGCAATCATGAGCCGCGTCAAAGGCTCTTTAACTAAGGGCGTTAACTTGGTCCCAATCTCTACCGTATCCCAATATTTTCTCATGATTGACGTCCTCTGGTAAATCCGCCTCGCACAGCCAAAATACGCTCGCCAAAAAAGATATATTCTTTTTCCACCGTGGCCACCGACTCTAAGACGATGAATCCGATTGGATTAGTGCTGGCTTGTTGCTCATAGGCATCTTTGAGAAAGGTCCTTATTTGGACCGTATCGCCGACTTTTAGTTGGCGAATATAGGTGATTATTTCTCGACTATGGAGAATGTTTTTTATGTTTAAACCGAGTGTTTTATATATGTCAGCATTGTTTAACAGATTGCCGTATATAAATTTGGGTAAACTATTATTTATTTTGTTTGTATTTAGATCAAAATTTGTTGCGATAGATAAGTTCTTTATTTGGCTTAATTCTATGATTTTGGTGCTTGAATCTAATTCTTTTCCTATTAAAGATAATGGTTTTGACATGGATAAACCTATATAAGTAGTTAAAGATATTATCTGTCTTGCAGGTGTAAATAAC
>JBPOIV010000292.1:0-4485 GCA_052034245.1 Myxococcota bacterium | reverse complement strand
CCTCGGGCTTGACCCGAGGATCCACACAGCAGTAATACTCTTCGAAATTGCGAAATTATCCCATTAAAATGGATCCTCGGGTCAAGCCCGAGGATGACAACTACTATCGACTTAGGATAGACAGCCTTCTGAAGGTAGAACAACTGCTGCAGGTAGGGATCGACTGCTGAAGGTGGGGGCCGATTGCTGAAGGAGGGACTGCTGGAAGGTGGAACGAATGCTGAAGATGGACGGACTGCTGGATGGTAGACAAACTGCTACCGTCTTAAAATGAGGGACGATTTTTGCCCAAAAAAAAGCCAGCAAAAAGCTGGCTTTTTAGCGAACATTTAAAGCTTCGCTTAAGCAGTCATTTTTCGTACTTCATCGGCGAGGTTATCTTCTTTCTTCTCGATACCTTCGCCAACTTTAAAGCGTACCATGCGGGATACGGTCATTTTTACGCCGGTGCTTTTTGCGAGTTCATCTAACATGCCTTGCACGCTTAGATCGGGATTTTTTACGAAGGGTTGGTCAAGCAGGCAGAAATCTTTTTTATGCTTTGCCATTTTGCCGTCGACAATTTTATCAACCATGTTTTCTGGCTTGCCAGAAGCAAGTACTTGAGTTCTAAAAATGTCGCGTTCGCTTTTTACCCATTCTTCTGGAATTTCACTTTCCGTAATGAAGCTAGGGCTTGAAGCGGCAATATGCATAGCGATATCGCGTGCAGCTTGCTCGATTTCAGGCTTTTTCGCATCGGTAGGTTGGCCTAGCATGCATTCTACGAGCACGCCAATAGAGCCTGCACCATGCAGATAAGAGCCATAAATATGGCCGCCGGAAAGAAGGGCAAAGCGTCGCAAATCGATCTTTTCGCCGATGGTTGCAACTTTATCGGTAATCAACGCTTCAACGCTGCTGCCATCAGGAGTTTTTGCATTGTTGAGGAGGCTGCCGTCCATGTTGCTGCAATCAGCATAACTTGAGCAGTCAAAACTCAAACTTACTTTGACTAAAGTGTTTAGAAGATGTTTAAAATCTTCATTTCTTGCCACGAAATCGGTTTCGCAATTAAGCTCAACCATGGCAGCGCGTTGGTCAGCGACACTAATGCCAATCAAGCCTTCAGCGGCGATGCGCGAAGTTTTTTTGGCAGCTCGTGCGAGACCTTTCTCGCGCAAGATTTTAATGGCGCCTTCAATGTCGCCAGCGGCGGCAAGAGCACTTTTACAATCCATCATTCCCGCGCCGGTTTTTTCGCGGAGTTCTTTTACCATTGATGCACTAATCTGGGTCATAGTTCCTCACTACGGATAAAAGCTGCCTGAAGGCAGCTCTAAATAGTTAATCTGGTGAACAAGTTATGAGGCTATTTCTTCTTGGCTCTCATCGCTGTTATCATTTTCTTCTTCGTCGGCTTGATCTTCGAGTTCAGTTTTCTTCGCAATCACTTCTACACGAGGACCAGACTTTTTACGCGCTTCTTTTACTTGCGCTTTATCGCCTTCTCTGTCGGCAGTTTTTTGACGACGATCAGCAAGCTCTGCTTGATGCGCAATATCGCCCTCTTTGCACGCATCGGCGAGCTTGGCCATAAAGAGACTTACGGAGCGTATGGAGTCATCGTTTGCAGGAATAGGATAGTCAACAACATCAGGATCGCAGTTGGTATCGAGCATTGCTACGACAGGGATCTTGAGATTATGAGCTTCGCTTACTGCAATATGTTCTTTGCGTGGGTCAATGATCACAATGGCGCGAGGTGATTTAGTCATCTCTTTGATACCATCGAGATTTTTCGAAAGTTTTTCGAGTTCGCGGCTAAGCTTTACTACTTCTTTCTTTGGCAACTTTTCAAAAGTTCCGTCGGTAGACATTTCGCTCAATTTACGAAGGCGTTCGATGGACTGTTTGATAGTTTTAAAGTTCGTCAACATTCCGCCCAACCAACGATAATTTACATAGTATTGGTTAGAAGAAAGAGCGGCTTCCTTAATAATTTCTTGAGCTTGTTTTTTGGTACCAACAAAGAGGACTTTTCCGCCTTTGGATACGGTAGTGCGCATAAATTCATACGCATCTTTGAAAAGGCCCACAGTTTTTTGTAGATCGATAATGTGAATGCCGTTACGTGGCCCAAAAATATAAGGGGCCATTTTTGGATTCCAACGACGAGTGGAGTGACCAAAGTGGGCTCCGGCTTCAAGCATTTCTCTCATACCAATTTTCGACATTATTTCCTCGTTAAGGTTTTTAAACCTTGTTTTTGGGTTATTCCTCCACACCAGAAAGACAGCGACGATGCGCTTAAAGACCCTTTTAGGGCCACCCAAAGTCTTCAGTGTGTGTGTACTTATGGGCGCGTATAGCAGCGAAAAAGCCAAACTGCAACGCAAAAAGCCCAGTTATTAAAGAAATTGACCCGAAATAGCTAAAGCTTAGCTTTGTATGTCCTTTTATTTTCTATTAGTTTAAAAAATATGCTTCAAATTCAAGTTTAAAAGCCTCTTATTTAATACAGTATAATATACTTTTTGGAGCTTATATCGCTTATGGATAGTGATTTATCCTACTGGATTGTCCTTATATTAAGCCTTATTTTATCGGCGATATTTTCTGCTGCTGAAACGGCTTTGACAAGTGTTCCAGAAACATACATTAAAAAAATTATTGATGATAAACAAGGATTTATAAAACCTTTTATTTTATGGTTAGATAAACCAAATAGGATATTAACGGCAATTATTATCGGAAGCAATATTGTTAATACCTTAGTTGCTGTAGTTGCTACCGTGTATGCTCAAAAGCTGTTTGATGAGCATGTCATTACTATTGCTACTACCTTGGTAACCTTTGCCCTGATTATTTTCGGTGAAATAACGCCTAAAACCTTCGCCCGACATAATGCGCGAAGCATTGTTCGAGCCATGGTTTATATCATTTATCCCCTTTATTTTATTCTTTTTCCCGCAGTTTGGCTTTTAACTCACTTCGCCGTATTTTTGGTCCATTCCCTGGGTGGAAGTACAAAAAGAATAGGTCCCATGGCTACTGAAGAGGATATCGCCTATTTGATACGGCTTTCGCATGAAGAAGGGGTTTTTAAGCAGGAACAGGGCCGAATGTTGCAAAGCGTCATGTCTTTTCGTGATTCCGTGGCGCGTGAGATCATGGTGCCCCGCACAGATCTTTCCTCCTTGCCTCTTGATGCCAATTTTCAACATATTGTGAATGAAGTTTCTCAACATGGTTTTACTCGCTGGCCTGTTTATCGAGAAGATATCGATCACGTGATTGGGATTTTTTATGTCAAAGATTTCATAAATTTTCAGCTCGCGGGTGGCAAAGATTTTAAGCTCGAAGAGCATCTTCGAAAAGCTATTTTTATTCCTGAATCGATGAAGCTGGATGCTGTTTTACGTGAATTCCAACGCCAAAAAGTGCATCTTGCCATTGTTGTTGATGAATATGGTGGAACGGCTGGTATTGTGAGCCTTGAAGATATTTTGGAAGAAATCGTTGGGGAAATTCATGATGAATATGATCAGGAAGAGCCCTTCGTACGGAAAATCGCTGACAATCATTTTATGGCCGATGGGCGCGTGAGCATTTCTGATTTGGCTAAATATAGCGGCATTGAGTTACCCGATGACGAAAATTATGAGAGCCTCGGAGGCTTTTTGGTGGCCCAATTTGGCAAAATTCCACCTAAGAATGCTGTGTTTCAATTTGAGCATTGGGAATTTCGTACGGTTGAAGTAGAAGAAAAAAGAATTGTCAAAGTTGAAATAAGCCATACTAAAAATCATCATTAGGCCAAAATTGCGCTAAAGCCGGAGTGGGCCTCGCGCCCCTTTTCTTTTGGCATACAGGCTTAGGCAAATTATATTTTCTATGCTAAAGCCTGTTTTTATTTTTGAGGCAATCCGTGCAAGAGAAAACTTTATTTTTCAATGATATGATGCGGGCTTTTTTTTCGCCTCGCCTCTTTTTTCAACAAAGGTTCCTAGAGCTTTCAGGCAAAAGAATCCACAGCATTGGTTTTATCGGCATATTCGTCGGGATTCTTTTAGGCAGCCTGATTACTTATGGTATTTCGCTTTTTGTCGGCAATGATTTTAGTGCGCGACCTGAAGTGTATCAAAGCGCTTTGGAAAATATCGGCGGCCTTAGCCGCGAAGAATTTTTGCAAATCGTAAAATTGCAGCGAGCATATTCTTTGCTGATGGCAATTTTATCGCCTTTTATTGCCTTCATGGCTCACCATTTATACGGTGGCGCACTTTTTATTTTCTTATGGATTTTGGCCAAAAATCGCGAGCAAAATTTAGAACTTTCTCGCGTCATGGAATGTGCGTCAGCAGCCTTGGCCTCGATGATTTTCTATGCCATTCCACTGATAGGTCCCTTCGTGGCCGTTGTGATGGTGGTAATAAATACTTCTCGGGCCTTGTTCATCAACTATAAAATGCTTGGCTTTATGAAGTCGATGAGTATTTTGAT
>JBPOIV010000306.1:0-9392 GCA_052034245.1 Myxococcota bacterium | reverse complement strand
ATGATAGATGTTCTTGATTATGAAGAATGTATATAGCCACTAAATTAAAACTCTGTATGGTGTGCGGGAAGCCCTATGAATAGGGCTTTTTTCTTGTCATAACGTGTTAGAATAAGTCTAGATAAGGAAACTGTTGTTTCCCTTGAAAACAAGACAATAAAAACTCTTAGGCATTGAGTAGGTGTGCAATGAAGGACTTTGGGTTATTTGTTTTTGCTCGGGCAAGGATGCCAAGGAAGGGTACAGCGTGAAGGATACTGCAAGCGAACAAATAATAGAGCTTTCAAGCAGTCAGCGTCTTGATAGAAGGCACATTACGGTGGGCGCGCTTATCCAAGGTGCTTTTACCTTTTTGTCGAGGGTGGCGGGGATGCTTCGAGATGTGATGCTTTATCATACTTTCGGAGTCGGATTTATCACTGATGCCTTTAACATCGCTTTTACTATTCCCAATGTTTTGCGTCGGTTCTTCGCTGAAGGCGCCTTTGCGGTGGCCTTTGTGCCAGTCTATATCGCCAGCAAAGAGAAAGATGGCGAGAAAGTGGCTCGCCAATTTTATCGTGATGCCTTTGGTTTTCTTTTTATAAGCCTTGTAGTGATTAGCATCGGTGGAATTTTATGCTCTAGAACTCTCGTGCAGATGTTTGCCTATGGTTTTAGTGCTAATGCCGAGCAGCTTGCTCTCACTGAACGCATGACGCAGTGGATGTTTCCTTATGTTTTATTGGTAAGCATTGTTGCTTTATTTGGTGCTTATTTACAGTGTCATCGTCGCTATGCTGCCATGTCTGCTTCACCAATTTTTTTAAATATTGCCATGATTATCACGCAGTATTTTTGTATTAGTTGGTTTGATCCGCCGATCATGGTTTTAGTTTTTGGTGTGATGGTGGGCGGCGTCTTGCAGGTTTTGCTTATGATGTGGGCTTTAGCTCGCGCGGGATTATGGGCGTGGCCGAGCTTCAATCTAAAAAGTGATGCGATGAAGCATCTTTTAAGACTCTTGGGTCCCGCTTTATTTGGCGTTTTTGTTTATCAGCTCAACATCATTGTTTTACGACAACTCGCAAGTTTTTTGGGCGAAGGGCAAATCTCTTATTATTACAATGCCGATCGTCTGACTCAGTTTGCCACCGGAGTGTTTGGCGTCAGCATTGCGACCGCAGCGCTGCCCGAGTTGAGTCGTAATGTTTCAGAGCAGGGCAGCCAAGCTTTCTTTGCAACTTTGCGTTTTACCCTCGTGCTAACCAGTTTTGTCATTACGCCGTGCGCCATTGGTCTTATGATTTTTGCTTATCCCATTGTATCGGTGCTGTATGTGCATGGCGCTTTTACCTTGAATGACGCTATGCTGACCGCAAAAACTTTGATTGGCTTTTCGCCAAGCCTCATAGCCTTCAGTCTTTCTCGTCCCTTAATTCAGGCTTTCTATGCGCAAAGCGATACGCGCACGCCAGTTCTCGTCGGTATTTTGAGCGTTATTCTTAACCTTTTATTTGGACTTATGTTGTTGAGATTTGACGTCGTGGGTTTGGCCTCGACTTTGAGTATTTCGAGCTTCATCCAATATTTTGTTTTGCTGTGGCTCTTTAAGCGCAAAGTCGGTCAGAGTTTCACGACGGAGCTTTTGATGCCTTTATTTTCTCATGCTGTTATTGCCATTTTAGCCTGCGGAGTGGGCTTATTTATAGCAAAAATCGCCAACTGGGATAATGGTTTCACACCGAGAAATGCTTTGGTTTTGTCTTTGGTGTCCGGCTTTTCAGGACTCGCTTATTTATTCTTTGCTTATTTATTTAAACTTGAGGAAGCAAGACGATTTATTCAGGCCTTAAGGATTAGGCTTTGGAAATAGCAAGCTCGACGTGAAAGCCTTCGTCTATTGTGAGGCATTAAAATCCTCCTTATTTATTTTTTTAGATAGTGAATTATCTCATGATAATAGGAGAGAGAATTGAAAAAAATTCTATTAGTGTTTTCTTTATTTGCCCTTGCCAATTCTTTGCAGGCTAAAGAGTATAGCATCTATATTTGTCGAGCTAAGCTCGAAAAAGTAGTGACTATTCCTGTTCAGTATGCAGGTTTTTTAGCAGGTTTTTATCACGTCTACTTGAAAAATAATAACGACAAGCAGTTACATTTTGAGCCTCGGAATCCCAATGCCGTTCTGGGCTCACCCGCTCGTATAGGGAATCAAAGTTATGGTCAAGCCCACGGCGAAGAATGTTATGAGGTATTGAAGAGTACTTCACGGGATCATTACGTACAAAAGTGGGCACAGATTGAAGTTCACTTTGAACAAGAAGCACAAATCTCGTTTTATAATGCCCTTTCTGGCCTGAAGCTTGGGTCCGAAGAATTTAGGGAAAATTTTTTGGTTCAGCTTGCGCTCAATGCAGGTGGCATAGCAGGACACAAAAACTGTCAGATGGTAGCAGAGGGGGCTTTAGCCTCAGTGGATCTTGAGAATAAATTGCCGAAAGACACTAATGTGGTGACGCAAGCTAGCCTGCAGCAGGCGGCCGAGCAAGCGAGCGCCCAAGTTGGGACGCTATTGTTGAATCTTCTTTTCGGGAATCAGCCCCGCTAATTCTTCTGAATCAGTGAAAAGCCGCGAGCCTCAATCGCTTGGCAAAAATCTTTTCGCTGTTCGGTAGGTAGTAGTGCAATGGCAATATCGCCGCCGCCAGCACCGCTGGGTTTGGCGGCACCTTGATGAGCGCGAGCAAGTCGTGCGATTTCTCGATGCTCCTTCGTAACAATGGCAATACCAAGTTTTTCGCCAAGCTCTTCTAACAACAGCCCTAAAGCATCGAAGCTGGGGATAAGAATCTTTTCATCGTTATGATGAGCGATAAGCTTTTCGATAATTTTAGTGCTCTCTTCGGCGAATTCATCGACAAAGTTATCTTCGGCCCGCAAAAATTCTTTTACAAAGTCATTAGTTTTTTGCGAGCGCCCAGTGTTGATTATCAAGAGATCATCGAGACAAAGTGATTGTCTTTCGATAAGCAGGGGCTCTTTTTGAAAAAGAATCAGTCCGCCATAGACTGAGGCCGCGATATCGGCGCCAGATCCTAAGCCACCATTAAAAAGTCGATGACTTCGATCGCTGAGGCGAAAGAGAAGCTCAAAGTCATCGCTATGGTGTAATTTTAAAATTGTTTTGAGGAGCGCTACGGTGATCGCGGCTGAAGAGCCGAGTCCAATTTTCTTGCCCTGAGAAAAAAAGGCTGAGCTATCCAAATAATAAGATCCTGGCGGAATATTGATTTTTTCTTGCTGACAAATAGTTAAAACCGCGTTCACGAGAGGAGAGTTTTCCTGGATAAAATTCGCCGTCGTTTGAGAAAAAAATCGCAGTATTTTTTCCGGCTCATAGCGACATGAAGCAAAGCGATCGATGCTCATCACGAGCGCAGGACGATTAAGCAGTACGCTATATTCTCCTGCGATCATGATTTTTGCGGGCGCAAACATTTTCATAGTGCAATAACCTGAGCGCCCATGCCGGCTTTGCTAAGAATACTATCATCGACAAGTTGGGATTGAAGGACAAGCTCGTGTAGCTTCAGAAGATCTTTTTCTTCACAAAATAATTTCACATTGGGGCCTGCATCCATCGTGAAATACACGAGGGGACCATGTTTTTCTCTGATGCGATAAACAAGATCTATCAGCGCTAAAGAGGCCGGTTGTAAATAATTGATACTTGGTCGTGCCGCCCACATGCTTGCATGCATTTTGAGCGTGGAGTGCTCCATAATTTGGCCAAGCTCAGCGAAGGAGCCCGCAGCCAATGCCGAGAGAGCGCCTAAAAAATCTTGGCGATGATTATTTACAAAACTTTGGTAAAAGGGCGAGCTTTTCTCAGTGCGATTCATAGCTTCGCGAGAAGAAATAGCTTTTTTCTCTTTGTTTACCACTGCAATCAAAATGCCAAGTTTTAAAGCGCTAGCGATAGGAAAGGCAATGGCCTCTTCATCATTTATTTCGCCGCCATATAAGCCAGAAAAACCACCAAAAATACTGCGAGCCGACGAGGCACTGCCTTGGCGGGCGAGGCGAGAAAGATCGGTTGCATTGAGTCTAAGTGCTAAAGCATCATTAAAAGCGGTGCAGAGGGCAGCAAAAAAAGACGCCGAAGAGGCGAGGCCTGCCGCTACAGGGACAGTGCTAAACGTTTCAACGCTCAAGAAATCATTGAATGAAAATTGCTTTCGAAGTTTTTCTAAAAATTGCTGAAGTCGAAGCAGCTCTGGACCATGCATTTGTTGGCCATTAATGCGCAAGGAATGCTCTTTCTCTCGGCAAAGCGAAAGATGCACCTTGGTGCCAAGCCCATCGAGGGTCATTGAAATCGAGGAAACTGCGGGGATATTTTCTTGGTGATTACTTTTGCCCCAGTATTTTACGAGAGCAATATTTGCGTTGGCGTAGGCTGCGGCCTCTTTCATAACAAAACTCTATTGGAGGTGCCGACCGGAATCGAACCGGTATACGCGGTTTTGCAGACCGATCCCTAACCATTCGGGCACGGCACCATCACATGTTTGAAGGTATGGCATCTCATTTAAAAAAATCAAGAAAGGCCGTGAAAAATATCGAAAATTTATTTAGGACGGCCTAAGCCTGAGCTCCACCGGGCACGTGCATAAAAGCGTGGGGAGAAATTCCTAAAATTTCATAGGAAGAATGCCAACGATTTTCGTGCGGAACGCCAAAAACAAGTTCCTTCGAAAAAGGACTATGCAGCCAATAGCCTCGAGAAAGTTCGCGCCAAAGCTGTCCTTTGCTCCATGCAGCATAACCAAGCATTAGATCAAAGCGGCCAGGCAAATTGCCAAGGGCGGCCTCTTCCAGCAACTTTCGTGCGGGCGAAATAGAAACGGTTTTAGTGATCATAAAGCCAGGGGCGAGGGGCCGATTATATTTATGCTCATAAATAATAAAACCTGAATTTTTATCCACCGGTCCGCCGAATAAAACTTCTTTATTGGTGTGGATGGGATCATGCTCTTCGTCGTCATCCATCAAGTCTTTGATGGTAATGCCAATGGGTCGATTGAGAATAAATCCCAAAGAACCATTTTTTTGATGGCCGGCAAGAACTATGACGGATTCATGAAATGGCTGATCCACCATAGAAGGAGGGGCGATGAGAATCGAGGGTGTCATTGTATTAGCCATTTATTGGTCCAAAAATGTTAGCCGACCGAGGCATAATAGGCAGACAAGTATTTCGGGCAAGGACCATCGTAAAAATACCGGGCTCAGCGCGCATATTTTTAGGCCGCGAATGGTTGATATAAGAAAAATATTTCAGAGTTGAGGCGAAAATGAATGCTTTTAGCGATTTAAAATTACCCAAAAGTGTTTTGGCTGCAGCAATGGCCCAGGCCGAAAAAACCAAAAAAGAAATTAGTAGTCTGGTGGCTTCGGAAGTGAAGGATTTCTTGAGTAAAATAGAAGTCGATGAAATTATTAGAAAAGTTTTGGCCGGTCAAAGCATAGAAATACAAGCATCCATTCGTTTTACTAATAATAATGTACAAAAAAAACGGCCTAAAAAGGCCGTTAAAAACACTAAAAAATCTGATTAACCTTTTACGATTTTAATCGTATTGATTTTCACATCAGTTTTAGGTCTATCATTAGGTCCGGTAGCAACATTTGCGATATTTTTAATGACTTCAAGCGATGCAGCATCCTTAACCTGACCAAACACCGAGTGGCGATTATCGAGGTGGGGAGTTGCGCTTTCCGTGATGAAAAATTGCGAACCATTAGTATTTGGGCCTGCATTAGCCATAGAGAGAATTCCAATGCCCGAGTGCTTTAGACTTGGATGAAATTCATCAGCAAATTTATAACCAGGGCCACCTACGCCAGTGCCGAGTGGATCGCCACCTTGAATCATGAAACCCTTAATTACACGGTGAAAAATAGTTCCATCATATAGAGGACGAGTCACTTTTTTTTGCGTAGTAGGATCGGTCCATTCTCTTTTACCGGTAGCAAGCTCAGCAAAGTTGAGCACGGTGAGGGGAGCTTTGTCCCATGCGAGTTCTGCTTTAATAGTGCCAGCACTCGTTTCAAATACTGCGACTAATTTATCGCCTTCTTTTAGGTCAAATTCGCTTTTCAATTTTTTATACTCTTCGCCGGCCTTAGCAGGCTCAGGCTCCGCATCAGCTTCGCCTTCAGGCTCATCTGCAGCGCCTTCTGCTGGGCGCCCTTCAGCAGCTTGGCCTTCTTCGCCCTTCGCTTCTGGCGTTGCTGCAGGAGGAGTTTGTTCTGGACCTTTATTATTGCAGCCCTTGGTGCAAGCAGTACCCAAAGTTAAAGAAAAAGCTACTGCGCTTACGATTAGTTTTGTTCTCATTGTGTTATCTCCATCTTTTTTTTGCGTTAGACTAGAAATTTTGCCCCTAGTTGCTTGTCTAAATTGACACTGCTAGCACGTAGCACAATAGGATAATAGCAAAAAATAAAGCCAAGACGAGGTTTTAAGCTAATGACGATAACTTTTCAAGACATGATTCTCAAGTTAGAGCGCTATTGGGCTGATTATGGCTGCGTGATTGCGCAGCCATGTGATATTGAAGTCGGCGCTGGGACACTAAATAAACATACTTTTTTGCGCGTCTTAGGTGATAAAGCGTGGAACGTTGCTTATGTCGAGCCAAGCCGTCGGCCGGCTGATGGACGCTATGGCGAAAATCCAAATCGCATGCAACATTTTTATCAGTATCAAGTAATTTTAAAACCGTGCCCTAAAAACGCTCAAGAATTATATCTTGATTCATTGCGCGCTATTGGTTTTGAGCCACAAGAATTCGATATGCGTTTTGTTGAAGACGACTGGGAGCATCCGGCTTTGGGCTCATGGGGACTGGGTTGGGAAGTGTGGGCTCACGGTATGGAAGTCACGCAATTTACTTATTTTCAACAAAACGGTGGAATTGAGCTGACTACGCCTTGTTGTGAACTTACCTACGGTCTTGAGCGCCTGGCGATGTACATGCAAAATGTCGAGAACGTTTTTGATTTGGTATGGGCTGTTTTGCCTAATGGCCAAAAAATAAGTTATGGCGACGTGCATAAACGAGATGAGTTTGAATGGTCGCATCATAATTTTCATCTGGCAAATATTGCTGTGCAGCAAAGACATTTTGAAGATTATTATCAGCAAGCCCAAGTTTTACTCGATAACAACCTCGCCATTCCAGCTTATGATTACGTTTTAAAGTGTAGTCATGCTTTTAATATCCTTGATGCACGTGGGGCGGTGAGTGTAACTGAGCGTGCTCATTATATTGGTCGTATTCGGGCGATGGCAAAGAATTGTGCTCTTAAATATGTAGAGATGAGTGCTTAAAATTAGGGTTTAATCATGGCTGAACTATTGTTTGAAATTGGTGTTGAAGAACTTCCTGCTCATGCCTTAGCGCCGGCACAGGAATTTATGCTGCAGTTTTTTAAGGATGCGTGCCTTGAAAAGCGTTTAGAAGCAAAAGGTATATCCGTTGAGGCTACACCGCGTCGCTTAGTGCTAATGTGCGATGATTTGGCGATCGGCCAGCCCGATAGTGAAGAAGAAATTCTTGGGCCTTCCGTGGCCATTGCCTATGAAAGTCCTGGTGTTTTAAGCAAAGCAGGCCAAGGTTTTATTAAGGCGAAAGGAATCGAGCTTTCAGCGCTTTATACTAAAAAGACGGATAAGGGCGAAGTGATTGCCGCCAAAGTGTCGAGCAAAGGTCAAAAAACTAGCGCATTATTACCCGCTATTATGCACGAAATGCTCAGCAAAATTCCTTTTAAGAAACGCATGCGTTGGGATTCCTCTGGCGAATCTTTTGCTCGACCTATTCGCTGGATGCTTTTGTTGTTCAATGGTGAGTATTTATCTGTTCGTTATGCCGATGTGACTTCTTCATCGCTTTCTTATGGCCATCGCTTTTTGCATCCCGAAGCTTTTATGGTGGCTTCGATCGCTCATTATCGCAGCGAATTAAAAAAGCGCGGGATAATTTTAGAAGCAAAGTTGCGAGCTCGCATGATCAAAGAGCAAGCAGAAAAGCGCGTAAGCGAGGTGGGCGGGCGTTTTCTTGAAGATAACGAGTTACTCGATACCGTCAAAAACTTGGTTGAATATCCTTATGTGGTGTTGGGATCTTTTGACGAGAGCTATCTTTCTATTCCCAAAGAAATTCTCATTAGCGAGATGAAAACCCATCAAAAATACTTCGCCGTTCATAACGATCGTGAAGAACTTTTGCCTTATTTTATTTGCGTCGCAGCGGTAGAGCCGCGGGACGAAAAAGTATTTGCGGCCGGTAATGCTCGTGTATTGCGCGCACGTTTTGAAGATGGCGCTTTTTATTTTGCGGAAGATCAAAAGAAAACTTTGAGCGAGCATGCACAGGCTTTGAGTGGGCTGGTGTTTGAGCGTGAGCTTGGAAGCGTGCAAGAAAAAAGTCAGCGCATTGCCGCTATTGCCAGCGAGTTGGCAGAGATTTTTCGCTTCTCTTCAAGTGAAAGAGAGCTTATCAAAGAAGCAGCTCCTTTGCTTAAAGCCGATTTGGTAACGGGCGTTGTTGGTCAGTTTCCTGAACTTCAAGGAATCATGGGCGCTATTTATGCTGCTCATACTGGTGGAAGTGCGGCACTATGCGAGGCCATAAAAACTCATTATTGGCCACGTTTTGCCGATGATGTTTTGCCTGTGACCAAGGAAGCCGCCATTTTATCGCTTGCAGATAAGCTCGATACTTTGGTCGGTATTATGGCGATTGGCAAAGGGCCCAAAGGCAATAAAGATCCTTTTGCCTTAAGACGATGTGCCATTGCAATGGTGCGCATTATTGTTAAATTTGAATTGGCTATTGAGCTTAAAACGCTCATTGAGATCGCTATTCGTGCGTATCAGGGCAAATTCGCGAAGCAGCCAAAGCTTTCAGAAGAAGTGCTCGATTTCATTGTGCAGCGCGGACGCGGACTTCTCATTGAAGAACTTGGCCGTGAGCAAAAAGATTTGGCGGTCAATTTTGCCGACGGAGTTTTGGCCGTTGGTGCGAATGACATGCTCGATGTTTTTATGCGAGCCAATACACTTTTGTCCATGCGAAGTAAAAATCCTGATAACTTTGACAGCCTTGTGCAAACGATTAAACGTGCCAGCAATATTGTGAAAAAAGCCGAAGGTGCTGGCGAGCATTTTATGCAGGGGGACTTCAAAATCTTGCAGCTCGCCTGTGAAAGAGATTTATTGCAAGCTATTGAAGGCTTAAACATAAACACAAGCGCCGCTATAACCCGTTATCACGATCTTCTCTCGGGCATCGCCCTTATAAAACCTAAATTAGACGCCTTTTTTGATAATGTTATGG
>JBPOIV010000300.1:0-11544 GCA_052034245.1 Myxococcota bacterium | reverse complement strand
AATCGCAAATAATGAGCATATTGAAAAGAGCAGAATAAGGCATTCCGAGTATAAGTAGGACACAACATAATGGGATTAATTTCGCGAGTAAAACTAGGACCCAAGTCGTTTAAAGAGCACATTGGCGCCCAAATAATGATTTTTTGCAAGGCTTTTTATTATAAGAAGGACTAGTCAAATTAATATGAAAATTTCCCACTGTTGAGTAACAAGAATGATACATCGGAGCATGGGAAGAAAAAGCCATCACGATATCTTCAAAATATTCGCAATCAACAGGAATAGGGAAAGATACCAATCGAGCTTTGCTCGCCTTATATTTTCCTAGCCACTCTTCAATGCTGATGAAATCGTCTTCATTTATAGTGGATCGATAGCGAAAGCTTCCATGTTATTATTTTCATCGCGCACATACATTAGCGGTGCGACGTGGAAGCGCCATTCTAGCTTTGGATTAAAAGGGTTGTTTAGCTTTCCTGCGATCCATATTTTTCCGGTTTGAATGCCTTTACCAAAGAGCTCAGCACAAATCACGTAAGTGCGGACACTGACCTTCGTTTTGAAGGTGCCTTGTGTTACGAGCCATAAATTCCTTCACACCAAATTGAGCCTCACGTCGCTAATTACTTTGTTTTCAGGCGAGCGTTCGGGGGCCTTATGTGGAAGAAGAAATTTATTCATGTTTTTGGCCTTCTATTGAGCAATTGTCTATTCACAGCGGTTCCTGAAGAAAAAATCCTTGAATTAATTGCTGATGGCTGTGTAGAGCCTATAGAAGCCAAGCAACAGGCACCAAGTAGGGCTTTTCCTGAAAATTGTTTTCCTCGCACCTTAGATAAAAAATTACTGAGTCTGCCTCTGCGCATTCTCAACTGGGGCAGCAATGGCCGCGCGGGCCATCCTTGGCAATTTGAAAACCCTCGATGCAATCAATTTTATTTTAATCTTCACGCTCGCATAGCCAGAAGCCACGCGGATATTCGTCTCAGTCCTCATGATTTATTCCATGCACATTTGGTGAGCTATGGGGCTTTGGGGGACCGATTGCTGATGGTTTTTCATGCCAAAGAATACCCTCGTGATCTTGAAACTATAAAAAATTATTATCAATCAAAGAAAGAAAAATTTTCTACCAACTCCCCTTCATATCAAGCACGTAATTTTATCTATTTGAGCCATCTTAATAATGGTTATGAAATATACCAAGTACATAAAAGGGGCGCGTGTGAAGGATTATTTTCACGCTGGGGCATGAATCAGCTTGCTGAAAAAAAGCTAATGAAGCTCGTGCCAAAGCCCCATGCTTTAGGGGATGTAAATGTATTTATGCCTGATAATCTTGGTCGCATTAAATATAATTTTTATAAAGATGAGGAAGGCCGCGACCAAGAAGGCATGCATAGTGGCAAGAATGTGGTTTTTCGTCAGCGCATAAACTTTGAGATGGATGCTTGGCTTTTGACTCAAGGGAGCGCTCCCATTGTTTATTTTCTGACCGGTTTTTAAGGAATTTCGCTGAAATATTCGCTCATAATAATATATATTTATCGAGGTGCGCGGTAGAGAGCACCTAAAAATACTTTAAAGGTCAAAATTAGCCATATGAGGGTGCGCTCAGAGAGTGTAATGAGGAAAACGCTGGCGCTGCGCCAAAGCCATCAGTAAAGCCACTAAACACGTAACAAAAGCGCTTAAACGAGAGAAGAGCAAGATTTTTTCGCTTGCCTTTTTTCCTTTGAGAGCTGCATAAAAATCTTCTGCAATAACACTCGTGATAACCATGATTTGGGAATCGATGGTGGACAAAGTTGCAGCTAAAATGACGCACAAAATAAAGGCCGCGAAGAAAGGCGAAAAGAGTGATTTCACCATGTCTATAAAGATAATTTCGGCGTTAATGGGCGGAGTATAGGTAGAATAAAGCCCTTTTTAAAAGGCCAATTTACCAATGCTAGGATTTGGAGCCAAAACTTAACATAGACGTCATTATGGGTAGTTTCGCGAGTAAAACTAAGACCAAAGTCGTTAATGGCAAATTAGCTGAAAAATCATGATTTTTGGCAAATTACCACAATGACCGTTCAAAATTGATAAATTGATAAGTTGAAATTCATAGGTTGTTTGTTAAATCTTATTAAGCAATATTAGGAACTCACTATGTTTAACTACTTGTTTTATCTGATATTTATTTTTCTTACCGCAGTAAATTGCAACCCTAAATCAGACTCTAATTCTGGTGGCTCTGCCAATGGTACTCGAGAGGAAAATAATGGTGGAAGGGGGAAAAATAATGGTGGGAGTGAGGAAAATAATGGTGGGAGGCCTGATGGTAATAATAATGACTCCGCATTAATCGCTACATACAATCAAAAATTTGAAAATTATTTAACGGGATTTAACGAGCCGACGGATCCTCCCAAGTGGGAGCTTGCTAAAGAGGTATTTACCGCTAGCGATGGCACTGCAGCGAAGCGCAGATATAAAATTTCTGAAGATATCGAGAATTATATAGACCAAATTTTGGCAGAATTATCAAAAGCTAAAGTAAATGAAGACTTAATAGTTAAAGATATGAGTTCTAAGCCTGGAAATAAGGTTCTTATACTAAAAGATACTGATACAATTAAAAATTTAGAAAAAAGTGTTTTTAAAACAGGGCCTGAAATGAGGAAGAGGATTGCTGCGACGAATGCAGCTCATATTTTTATTGAAAACTTACTGTTAACCAGTCTATATGGGCCGAAGTTTGCAGCTCCGTATAATGAGTCATACCTTCTTGAAGAATTAATCGATCTAAATTCATCTCATGAATATCAAGAAGAGCTTTATACAACCTTATTCGAAAAAGCTCAAAATAAGCCAGAGCTAAAAACAAAAGTAATAAAGCTGATTAGTGATATCACCAAACTTGCTTGCAAAGCAAAAATCGATGACATTAAGTACGACAATTTTCCTTTAAGCCCTTTAGGTAAAGTAATTATTTTGGATCCAGAACAAGGTGGCGGCGATATTATGCGCTTATTAAATTCTCAAACGAGTGAGTTTTATATTCCTGGCGCCTATATCCAAACAGTTATTGATACTGCTAAAAGTGAGCCAACTAATTTTTGCAAGAAAATTGAAGAAGCAGATCCGCAAACAATTAATGATGCAAAGCTAAAAGGTGATGCACGGCATGCTTTCATAAAAGGTTTTAAAGAGTTTAAGGCTAAAAAAAGAATTATCACCGGTAAAGAAACTTTTTCCGACCAAGACATAGCCAAAGCTCAAGCTTTATTTACAGATGCAAAGGATAAATATTTTGCAAAAGTGATTTTAGATGTTTTAAATACTGGCAACTACTACTCCAGAGTTGTTCCATTCGGAAAAATATCTAATTCTTTATCTTTTGGTACAGCTAGCCAAATAGTTAAAGATAAATACAAGGAACTTGGTATTACATATGTTAACTATTTTGGTAAACCTGCAAATAACACTAAATCATCTGCGTATAAAGTTTTCTTAACATTGAAGGATAATGGCTTTTTTTACTCCTTTGGTAATGAAGATGTAGAATCTTTTATTATTGCCGACATAAAAACTATTTATTTTTAATACTGATTCATTTCTATGGTAATAGTTATTTTACCTGAAAAAAAATCGATCTGAGTACCAATGCATCGATCTTTAAGCTTTATCGGTTGCTGAACAAGTTACCAAAACCCTACTTATTTGTCCGCCGTATCGAATAAAACCATAGTTCAACCGTTTAAAGGCGCAACAAGTGCCAAAATCATGATCTCAGGCGAATTTGCCACCAAGGCCGGTCTTAAGTCCATCATGAACATGCGGTCTCCCGCTTCGCTCGAACTCGGGCCAAGTTTGGGAACTAATAATTTGCCCGTGCTGATAAGGAATGACCTTCCTGAAATAAGACGACAAATTTGAATAAACGTTGTGAATATATTTGGTAGGCAATAACGGGCAGAACAAAAGTATAGCTTATTATTCAATCTTGACAGACAGGTAGATATGCAAACTTTTCAATTGCCGTCTTGATCGCTGAACCGACAGGCAACTTTAAAAAAAGGCGTTTATCTTAGTTATTGCGGGCACCAGTGGTGAGGGATGAATAGCTATGTTTGATCATGTAAGCATTAAAGTTAGTAACCTAGAAAAAAGCAAAATCTTCTATCAACAAGTATTTGTGCCACTGGGCTATAAAATTTCTTTTGGTAAAGAGGGAATTTTTCACGCTTTTGACATTGGCAATCATTGCTTGTTTGAGATTATTAAGAATAAAGATAATTCAACTATCACAGGTGTGCATGTTGCTTTTAGGGCAGAAAATAAAGAGAAGGTGATAGCATTTTATCAAGCAGCAATAGCCGCAGGCGCTACCGAAAACGGTAAACCCGGCCCCAGGCCACAATATACTGAAAATTATTATGCTTCATTTATTTTAGATCCAGATGGACACAACATTGAAGTAATGTTTGATGTTTGGAGCTAATTGATTGTCCAGCATTATTCGAGAATGCTCATTGGCGGTGCAAGTGGTGGTCGTTCGCAAAGCGGCACGGGAGCCCGCACGATCCATTGGCATCAAACCCGAGGAAACAAAGTCTGTACGCAACAATTTAGAGCCATGCAACAAAGCCTGTCTGACACCAAGGATTTGATTTATCGTCGCGCGATGGCTAATCACATCCTACTGCAATCAATTCCAACGGTTGAGATCGTACAACTGCCCGTTATGACTGTCCTCCTTCGTCCGATCCCCGCCACCCTTACAGTTTTCACTCCCCCCTGCCACCCTTCGCTTGAGTTCAGCCAAGCCCATTCCTACGGTGTGAACATCGCGATCTATATTTCCTGAAGGTCCCATAATATTCAGGGTCGTTCCGTCACAGATATTGCTTTGAAATGCATACGCGGGGCTATCATTGAAATAAATCGGTCCCACAGAATCATCAAGACAAGAGATCTTACCTTTTACTTCGCCACTCAGTCGCACCTCACTGGCTTTGCTTCCATTATAAGCGATGATTTCCCCATCAACGCCGTTCAAAATTATTCTTCCGTTGGAATTCTTTTGCAAATTAAGATTCAAATTGTTATCTAAAAGAACGCCTTCTACCGATATTGCACCGGAGCCACTGGGGCTCATACCTAAAAAGAAGAAGTGAGTTTGTCGACGAATACTTGCCCGTTGCCACGCGCAACTATCCTTGATTCCCAGAGCATACTCTCAATCTTGAATACGCCCGCCCAACGCCAAAATTTACTATTCCAACTGGCCGGGAGAAAGTTCCAACCTTAAGGACGGAATTTCATCATTCATCGATGCATTCTTCATGTCGTTATGAATTTTGGTGACCGCAAGTTTCTCACCTGACCGAGTATAAGTAGAATAAAGCCCTTTTTTAAAAGGGCCTTTCTACCAATGTCTAGGATGTGGAGCCAAAGCTGAAAAACTTAACTTAGGCGTCATTATGGGTTCTGCTTCGCCAGTAAAACTAGAGTCCAAGTCGTTTTAATGGCACATCAGCTTAGAAATCATGACTTTGGGCGAATTACCGCCAAGGACCGGCCAAAGTTATACTTGGTATAGTCCAAAGCTCATCACCCTATCCATACTGAAAGAGCGGTTAAAGAGAGTGTGATAAAAAATGCTGCTCGAGCATAAAAAAGCCTTATCCATCCAAGGGCCATAAAAACATGGGCGAGCGCAAAAACCATCAAGGCCGGATAGCACAAGCTTATCCACGGCATAATTGTTTTCATAATGCCGCTAAACCTTAATGTCGCCATCAAAGCTGAGAGCATTATGGTGATAGCTAAGGCTGAGCGATAAGAAATACGCCGCCCACAAATATCTCGCGAAATAAATTCCGCGAAGGTAGCACTCAAAGCTATGGCGGTAACAAAACACGTCAAGGCAATAGTGATATTGGCAAATACCCCAGCTTTCGGGCCCAAAATAATTGAGGCCAAAGCGCTCAACAAAGTATCATCGGCAATCCCCTCCAAACGAGGACCATGAATGGCTGCGATAGCAGCAAAGCCCGCATACACCAGGATGAGCAAAATGCCGCATACCAAACTTACCCAAGCTGCTTCTTTCAGGAGTTCTGGGCCCTCTTTTTCCTCTTTTCCTTGAAGCCGCCCATAGATCATGCCAGAGAAAAATATGATCGCGAGCAAATCCATCGTGCCATAGCCTTCAAAAAAACCGCTCACGAAACTTTGAGCTCCACTCATCGCGACGGGAGTGATGGGATCTCCGGCATAAAGCAGACCTAAAATCGCTATAGCGAGCAAACAAATAATTTTAAGAGGCCCCAGATATTTGCCTAATAATTCAATCACTCGACTTTTGTCATAGGTAAAAGCCCAAATCCCCAAAGCTGCACATGCGCTAAAGATCCAGATATTAAGTCCTGGCACATACCAGGATAAGTCAGCGTGAGCGATAGCAATACAACGCGGTATGGCCCCAACTGGCCCAAGCAAGGTCATGCATAATAAGCCTATTATCAGTCCAGGAATGCGGCCCAGTTTAGCTAAAAATAAAGCCTGTTGCCCTGAAGCAAGCATCACTGAAACAAAACCTAAAAGCGGCATAGCCACTGCCGTCAAAATAAAGCCTACTAAGGCATGGGGCGTCAAAGTGCCCAAAGAACGACCCATGATGAGAGGAAAAACGATATTGCCCGCCCCAAAGAGCATGGCAAATAAAGCACAGCCGGTGATAATAATTTTTTTGCGATCCATTTAAGAAATTCCTAATAATTACAGTGAATCCCGCCAAAAATACTTTGGAAGGAAAAAAATCTACGAAATTTGACTGAAAAAAAAATGAATAGGGCGGCTAGCCCACCACCAGGACCACAACAACTGATTTGGAACGCATAGGTAAACGATGCAAAATCACGTTTAAAAACTCCCACCCAAAGGGCAATAAGGCCCAAGGCGAGCTCGTAGGATAGATGTCAAAACTAAGGAGTCAATCGGGATAAATGTCTTTGATCGTTATTTTTAGATGGATATTTTATACATAAATTAAGGCCATAGAAGCAGGCTTAATTCAGTTTCGTTAGTATAAATCTAGTCTCCATTAAAAACCATATCAGAAAGCTTCAGCTTCTTGCCCTTTTTTTAAAAGGGCCCGTCTACCAATGTCTAGGATGTGGGGCCAAAATAACAGTCATGTGCTGAAATGCCTAACTTAGGCCTGTTATGGAATTCGCTTCGCGAGTAAAACCAGGACCAAAGCCGTTTTAAGGCACAAAGGCTGCCAAAATCATGATTTTGGGCGAATTACCGCCAAGGTCCGGCTTCTTCTTTAAATACTTTGAATTCCTTAAGCATGGCCTTCCCTCCCTAAAAACGAACATTAAAAATGATAAGTTCCTTTGTGGTTTTACATTTAGTGCAAGAGCCATCGCGACTTAAAAAATACAACGATTTGAGCCGTGTTTTTTTTATGAACATTTAATGTTGATGGCCATTTTGATAGGTTTTTTGGAGTATTTGTGTGGGCAATTCCAATCGCCATGTCACCTAGAAGGAGTAGCGGTTGCGCACGAGGGTGAAGAAAACTCTTCCGAGGCATCTTTGCGAGCGGTTTCTTGGTGGGATGAATGCAGCCAAAGATTTCTATATCCAACGGAGCGGCGGGTATCCCTGGGTATTTTATTATGTGTTGCTGCCGCAATCGTAAAGGTTGTGTGCCCCTTATCAGTCATAATTTTTATATAGGAAAGATGCAAAGCCAGGCAGGAAAAGAGTATGGCTTGTAATTGAACGGATTACCCCGATAACTCTTCAACATTGGCTGCCCTATATGCAGCTCCAAACCAATCGCGCGTAGTTGACTTAGCTTATAGCGTTGCTGGAACCGATAACCTATCCGGGAGCACTTTGGATGGTTCATGCCATTTTATGGAAGTTTTAAATGAGGTTTATCTCGTTAAGAATGAGGTATGGGCAGCTTATATTACTAAAGCAGATTTTCCTATTAAAATTTGTGAAGGACTTGGCTTTTATTCGCCTGAATTTTTCCACAATCAGGATGATCGATTCGCCAAAGATATTGAGATGTTTGTGACCGTCACCTCCTCTCCACATGCGTACATCACATCGCATATGGGGATCGCATCCACGTTAGAAGGACTAACAACAAGACAAAAAGGAACGTCGTTAGACCTGCATTCTTTTGCCGCTAAAGTAATGCTCAACAGAAATCCCGATCGAAGATCTATGGTTAATGCCCCCGTCTTTGCCATGGAGCAAATAATCATTAAGGCGCTTCCCAACGACATATTTGTCGGAACCAGACAAATGCGCAAACGCATGCAAGCCGCTCAAGGAGTAGGTTTTAGAGAGTATTGTTCACGTTATCGAGAAGATTGCAGAAAGGGATTACTAAATAAAGCAGAGGAAGAAGCCCTGCGAAAAAAAAGGATCTCGACAGCGAAATTAACCGATTACATTCTGGTAACAGACCTGGCCAAACAGTCGAGACTTTGCGTCAAAATGCTTACCACCTGAACATTTTCTGGAACAACCACACATGCAATTTTTTTCCCATCTGAACAGCCCTACCGTGCAAGGGTATATCGTGGGAAGCGTGCGCAATGATGTGTACTTTGTGAGTGACTTTGTTGGCTATTTGAAAAAATATAAAAAGTTGAAAGAATTCACACGAACTCTGCCCAAATAGCTCACGCGTATTTGCCGATATGTTAATGCACATCATCCCAATTATCGGCGATATCGTATTCAACTTTTAAGTACAGCTCGAAGCTTTGGCTGCGTTCCGAGATGTCTGCGACTTTTTTTAACCACAGTACTTGCTTCAGACTTCGGTGCCTCAATACTTGCTTGATTGCCACTTACACTAACGCTCTATGCCCTATCAAATCACGGTTACCGTGCAGGCGCAGTTGTCGTTTTTGGGTCGTGCGGCTGCTCGCTATCTGTTTTTTATTAGGCCCCTATAAATAGCGATTAGCGCAATCTGATGGTTGGCCGACAACATATTAGAATTGGGAATATTTGTCATTAACTCTTCTTGCATGACTAAAATTTGGTTTTTCGCTCGCCTTATTTCTAAAGCTTTCTTTTATGCCAGATAGTGAATAGGAAGTATAAAGGCTCTTTCTGTAAAATCTGCGTCTATCGATGCCAAGCATTTGGAGCCAAACCAACAGTCGGCTGCTGACATAGTTTTCATATGCGTCATTATGGGTTCTGCTTCGCGAGTAAAACCCGGACCAAAGTCGTTTAAAGAGCACATTGGCGCCAAAATCATGATTTTCGGCAAAGTATTACCAAGGACCGGGCTCCAAAATCCTAGGCATTGGTAGATTGGCCCTTTTTAAAAAAGGCCCTATTCTACTTATACGCTCATATTTGCTCTATAACATTTAAAAGCCGTCAGTTTAGTCTTAGCGACCGTATGCGTGTAGAGCTCATTTCAGAGGCCAACTGCCGCATTGGGATATATTTCACCTGCTTGCTTTGAGAAAAATTAACACGTAAATCTTTGAGATGTTTTCTTACTATTCGTGGATTCGCTATCTTTTCTGCACTGCCATCGTGTTTGGCAATCGTCGCAAATGTTTCTAGACCCCAATCAATGCCGATTGCTTCCTCGCCTCCTACACGGGCAGGAGAACATTCTAGGGTTATCGAGGCATACCATTTACCTTGTTTATGCTGAATCTCGCAGGTCTTAGGAGTACCAATATGTTTGCCCTTGCCACGAAGCTTAATCTGCCCAACTCCGCTTAAACGTAAATAACCATGCTTACCTTCCAAACCGGATAATAATTTCCAACCATCACCGTGGGTCTTATAACCAAATCCCGAATAACGATCATAGGATTTGAAGCGAGGAAAGCCTGGGCTTTTATCGCCAGACTTTATACGGCGAAAGAAGGATTGAAACGCCAAATCTAGTCGTTTTAAGGTCACTTGACAGCTTTGGGCATTAAGGAGTGCATATTCAGAAACTTCACGGCGAAGATCAGTAAGCTCAGAGCATTGGTCATAAAATCCAATACTTTTGCCACGTTTTTTATAAGCGTTAATACGATGCTCTAAAGCTGCGTTATAAAGCTGTTGATGTAAGCGCAACATCTCTGACAACGATGATTGCTGTCGAGCACTCGGATATAGCCGATAGCTTATTTTGCGCTTTACTTTACCCATGAAAATAATGTAACTTAGTTAATTATGACAAAGCAAGCACTTAACCAACTTTTTCACTGCGTATTCTCTCTTAATGTTCATTTAGTTCTTGTCACAAAATATCGCAGAAAATGCATTAACCAACCCATGCTTGATTTCTTAAAAGAGCATTTTGAAAGGCTTGCACTTCGATGGGAATGTAAACTTTTAGAATTCAATGGCGAGCCTGATCACGTGCATCTTTTATTAAGTATGAACCCCAAGGTAACTCCTTCGATATTTGTCAATAACATTAAAACAGTAAGCTCAAGACTGATTAGAAGAGATTACAAAAAGGAACTTTCAAAGCATTATTATAAACCGGTCTTTTGGAGCAGGTCTTATTGCATATTAAGTTGTGGTGGTGCTCCTCTTTCTATTATCAAGCAATATATTGAGCAACAAGACGGAGTTGATTAAAGCTTCGCTTTAAGCCGCGCTTCACCTCCAGCTAAGCTTATGGACGCTATAGCTGGAGCACTGCGCGGCAATTTGGTAGAATAAAGGCCTTTTTTTTTAAAAGGGCCTGCCTACCAATGCCTAGGATGTGGGGAGCCAAAATAACAGCCATGTGCTGAAAAACTTAACATAGGCGCTATTATGGGATTAGCTTTGTCAGCAAAAAACTAGCCCAAGTCGTTTTAAGGCACATTGGCCACAATCATGATCTTAGGCAAATTGCCTCCAAGGACCGGAGTATTCACAGTATACTAATTTTTAAAGCCGATAGATGTCTAGGAGGCAAATGCTAGGCCTGGCTGGGTATTTGCAAAATACGCCTCTTATTCTAAGGCATTCCCAAGCAAATGGGACCGCTAGGGACTAATCCAATAATAGTGCTTCATGGATCTTTTTTTTGCTAAGTAGTTTGGGAAAGTTAGCATGTCTCCAAAGAAAAATAGAAACATACTATATTGTTTTTTACTATTTAATCGAAGGTTTTAAAGATGTTAAAATTTTATATTGTTTTTGTGCTTATTTTTTTCACTTCTGCTCTTCAAGCGGGTAATTTCAGGTTTACGGGTAAAAAACGTGTTTCTGGTTCTCAGTTGGACGGACAGCCTCGGCGCAAAATGCCTAAAAAAAGTAGTCCTGACCCAAAAATAATAAAAGCAAGACAAGCGCAGAGTATAATCGATGCTAGGATGAGTGCTTTAGAAAAAACGGTAAACTTAGCAATTAAGAATGACAAAAATAAATTTATTTTTTTACAGCATGAAGCAGCGCTTGAGCTCGCCTTAGATCCTAAACAAAAATGCCTTTCGTTAAAAATAATTGCTGAAATTCTTATGGCAAGTTTGCATTATGAAAGAGCCATTGAAAAAT
>JBPOIV010000232.1:0-6240 GCA_052034245.1 Myxococcota bacterium | reverse complement strand
TTTCATCAAGTTGTCGAGTGTAGCCATCGGGAAAGAATTCTTTCCAATATTCAGTTTTATCTTTCATATAGGTTTCAAATTTCTCGGCAGATATTCCTTGATCCTCACTAAAACCACTGCCATTTCTCCAATAACTATCAAAGCCAAGATTATTCTTAGCCAGTACGAGATAATGCTGGACTGCTTTATTAGGGGGCGGCGTCATAAGTTCCGCAGGACTTTGGGTGCGAGAAAATTTGAGATTTTTTATATCCCAATTACTTTGAGTGTCTTTTTTTAAGATGTAAACTTTGGCGAGAGAATCAAATTTTAGTATTATTTTTATTGATTCATAGTTTTTTGATAATTCACTAAATTTAACTGGAGATAAAATTCCGCTATTTATTATAAACATGTCGCTTAATAAATAGTTCAAAGATCTTTTATTGTATTCTGCTAAATCTAAATTTTTTGTGTCATAATTGTTTTTTGTATGAGGGGCGCACGATATATTGAACAAGATAAAAAGTACGGTAGTTAATAAATATGTTTTAGTTTGTTTCATGTTGTTCTCATGTTTTATTGTTTGTTTTTGCTTGGTATAAAAGCGTCTTAAAAAAATTATAGTTTTTTTGTTTTTAAGCTCGTCATCTAATAACCTCTATCTTTCGAGATAACGCAAAGTTGTAGATCATGCCAGGGCCGCGAAGCTGATTTTGGAAGCCTTTCCCAGTTGACCGTTTTGCAAATAACGCGTTTGAACATGTATTTCAGGTGAGTTTATGCACCATTAAAGCTGGTATTCGTCCGTATTATGCCGATAAAAAAACTAGTGGCTTGAGTGCACTCATTTGGCGTTGCAGCACAACAAGTTTTTGTTTCATCCGAATTAGGCAGCAGTGCATTTTTCTGAGGCAACTGAATGAAGCAAAAGCTCTTTACTAGTTATGGCCTACAATTAAGAAATTTATTTTTATATTTATTGTTAGGAATAGTTTCGTCCTTGCTTTATGCAAAGATTCCGTCAGAAAATTCCGATTTACCTTCGCATTCTGAGCCAGGAAGTACCCATAAAAGGAAGCATCGCTCACATAAAAAAATAACGGGTCCCGAAGAAGAAAAAAGATGCTCTGATATTAAGAGTGTGAAAAAGCTTTTTTCGAGACTGGATGAGCTTTATGCTTCGGTCATTATTAAAGTTCAGACAATAAATGCTAAGGGCGAAAAAGAGGGCGAGGAGCTGAGCGATCTTTACACGTTTTTAAGCGGTTCTCGTAATGTGGATGAAGTCGCAGAAATATTGGAAAGAGATTTGCACAGAGCCTTGTCAGAAAATGAAATAAGCATTCTTTCAAACCTCGAACAATTTTCCTTAACCAAGGCTATTCGCGCATTCTATCGCTATAGAATTATTGATGAGCATAAAGCGCATGCGATGCTATTGAAAAATGCTCCCTTGGAATGGAGTGAAATTTTAAAATTAGTTGATTTGGGTGCCGTGCACACTAAATCAGGTTATCTGCTTACACTAAAAACTGGCAAAGAGTTCGGCGATCCGATAAAGCTGTTTGCTGAATTTCATAATCTCGCGAATGAAATCATAAAATCAGGCGTAAAAGTTCGGTCTCCAAGCGATCTATTGCTTCGCCCGCTTACGCCTGAGCTTTCTTCTGCGCTGAATAATTTTGGGCCTAACGCAATTGACACGTTATCGGATGCTCGGCTCATTAGCGAAATACGTCGCCATTTTGTGTTTTTGAGCAGCATCAACCTTCCTATTAGTTTTAGACCGGGCACCGTAGATTTTCGTCCGAATGCCTTGATGTCGAGTGGGGCGCCGGTAAATCTTATTGATTCAAATGGCGTGGAATGGGCTCTCTTAAAAAATCTCAATGCTGTTTATGCTAACAATTATTATTTTCTTGACCACAATGCCTCTCTTACAAATTCCATTATGCTTGCACCTTTTGGTCTCACCTATTGGGGAAATTACAACTGGACTGCTGGTGGCATTGGCTGGTGGGCCAATTACACCGATAAATATTTAGGCATTGGCGGCACCTATACGGTGAATTTTGCCAACGGTACTTTTTGGTCTAGTACGCCCAATTATGTGATGTTAGGCGCTATGGTGGGTGCATGGCGGAATTATCTTACCGCAGGTATTTCTGTCATGACCTTGGCAACGAGTACTGTGGGCGTTGGCGCGAGTGTTACGGGGACAATAACCAGGGAACACGAGGTTCGCTATAATGGTATCGAGTCGCTCGATAACCGTATCCCAGAAATTCGTGGACAACACAAAATAGAAATTGATGACTTAAAAGGCGTGGCAGGCCAAGTTGCAGCAGCAGTTAATTTTTCGAATCTAAAAGTTCCTATTATGATGGCCTTTCGTGTTGGCGCCGAACTCACTGCGCGCCGCATCTATAGGACTCACGTTGAACTCAAAGATGCTCAGCGCATGCTTACGGAAAGCGAAATCCCGGGCATCCTCTTTTTGTTAGGGAAAGATATTGAGGAAACAAAACTTCCCTCATTTATGGAGCCTTTGAAGTTTAAAGTGGGCGATGAATTTATCGAGACCAAAATTACAAAATTATCGGGCGCATTTGTGGTGGGGCTTCAGTCACAACTCCCCATCGGTGCAGTGCGTGCAGGCACCACTCTTGACGTGACTGCTGAGTTCGAATTGGCCTTGCGTGTTTTGCCTGAGCAAAAAATCGAAGTGAGCATTGAGCCGAAAAGAATTTATGAAATGGGCGTGTTCTCAAGCATCCTAAATACTCTCGGCGTAGGTGTTATAGAATCCATGTCCCTTCTTAAAAAACAAAGTTTCATTTTCGATTTCACCATTCCCGAGGCGGTTGCTGCTTATTTCGAGTTGATCGACAATGGAAAACTACCGACTTTCCATGACATTTATATTCACCCCGAAGAGCGAGGTCCTGAATATTTACTCACTGAGTTTAGGGCCCAAAATAAAGAGCTTGAGCCCCGTGGCATCGTTTTGAACTATGTAGAACAAGTTCGCGTATCTTCTGAAAAATTGCATGCAGGATTTAGTTCACGCATGCTCTCGGGCGCTGCTGATGCTGTTAATTTTTTCGACAGAAAACTTCGTCCCAACAAAGATCGTATTAATTTCAAGTTCGATGGCATTGATTGGGAATTTATGGGTGCTAACGCCATGAGCATAGCAACCAATGGCAGCATGGTGATGCGCAGAAGTACTTCGGCATACAAAAAAAGCCACGGACAAGGCACAAGCGGTAGATTCAATAAAGATCTTTTTGTTACCCATCGGCGCGTTCACATGATGGATGAGGCAACATTAAAAAATAACTGGGATTTTGACTCCTTAATGATAGCCGCTCAATACGAAGATACGCTTATTACCGGTGATCAAGAAAATTCAATTGCGAGGGAAATCGATCATTTCTTTAGTCTGGGCCTTGGCGAGTTCAAGGAGAAAAACTCGCGTCAGCCTCGCACCGTGCACTTGGAGCGGGAATTGTCGGTAGTACATTTGCAGCAGCTTCTCGAAGAAAAAACCGACGACCGCATTATCCTTGCGAGCCAACGAAGTGGAGTATCGCAGGGAAGTATCCTAAGCATGCTGCGGGATTTAAAAAACAAACATCCCGATTGGCAGGCCTTACGGATAAAAAGATTTATGGAGCAACAACCTGGTGTCAGCGGCTTCTCGGCTATCCATCAACTCTTGGGAGCTAAACCAGAAGATATCTTTGTGCGCACCGATAGCAGCTATATTTCAGTGGTGAAAGATGCCAAAAAATTTATCATGCTGAAAACGCGTCACCTCGATGAAAATAATAAAGCTGTCAGCAATTTTGTCCTTAAGGATAAATGGAAAAATAGGCGCGCTAATCGCAAAATCTTTAATGGTGTTGGTAACCATCTACGGCACGTCCATTATCAACTGAATCGTCTCGATGATGATCAATATTTTGTTCCTACCGATGCTAACAGCAAATTGATGACTATTTATGGTCCTGAAAAGCTGAAAACCTTGTCTGATATTGGCGTACGCCAGAGCAAAGAGGGGCCACGAGTATTGTTGACCTCAGCAAGGAAAGAACTGATCGATCTTTTGGATTTGCCTGCCCAAGGATATGGGGAAAAAGAACGTAAAAAAATATATAAGATGGTTGGGGAAAAACGTCTTGATCTTATGTCTCTCGTCGATGGCTTAGAAATAAAATATAAAGAGCATCCATTATCTATTTCTCTTTCTAAAAAACATCTTCGTAAACGTTTTTCTCTCGCTATAAATTATATAGATAAAGTTAATAATAAGATCAAAGAACTCAATGACGACGCTGTTACCATAAAAATGGACAAAGAGTTTTTTTATAATCAGCAAAATAGATATAGCCAAATAGTTAATCGTCTCTCGGCACTCGTTGCCTATGATCATCTAGATGAAAATGATAGGGCCATAATAGAGCATAAAATCGGCGAAAAAATCTTAGAACGATATAGAAAAATAATACCGATATCCTCGAATATAATGAGTAATAATTTTCAAGAATACGAAGTTGTACAAAATTAGATAAAAAACTTATTTTTGAGATCGAAACACTTTGTAATTTTATACAAGGTGTTTCTCTTTGGCCATTATAATTAGGGCCTGAAAAATGAGAGCGTCTATTTTCCGTATTTGGACGATAACAATCTAGGCTTCCATCTTCGTTTAGTGGATTAATTGTCACTCAAATAGCAAGAAAAAATAAGGAGAATCATGAAATTATTCACCATTGCCCTCATATGTTTTTCAACTGTGGCGTGGGCAAAAAAAGATCATCTTAACGAGAAAAATTTAGGCCAATATTATGTTTTTGATACGGAAGGAAGCAAAAAAGATCAAATTCGGCATGAAATAATGTATCACAGCAAGCAAATCATCAAAGCACCTTTTAAGGCCGTGGGTTATTGTTTTAGAAAAGGTAGATATGCCGCCTCGCGAAGTCTGCACGAAATAGAATTATTTTTGAGCCCTTCCCGTAGCGTCCATGGGCACAGAGAGCAAGTACATCAAGCTTTGGAAAGCTGGTCTATGCACCCTGAGGTTGAGAATTATTTGGAGCGTGATAGGGATGCGTCGAAAAATATATTATTTGAAATACCTAAGAATGTAGCAGCTTTACTAAAAAATTCACTTTTTGCGGTCGGTATACGCTTACCGAGAGCGGCTTTTCGTACACTGAAAAGTTTTGTTCATGGGGCAGGCGATTGCACACGCTTGTAAATGAACGCAAAGGTTTTGCTCACCATCTTTGGTGTGCATCTTTTTTTTAACAAAAACTTCCTCGCTTTCCAAAGAGAATTACTTACCTATGATGATGATGTTTGTGAGGAGGAATCATGTATTTAGCGATTTTCTTATTTTTGTGGTCAGCACTTGCTCAATCAATCACCCCTGTGCCCAAGGTTGATTTGGAACGTTATAAGGGCACGTGGTATGAGATTGCACGCTACCCTAATAAGCATCAAGCGGAGTGTAAGAACGGCACCTCGGTTGCCGAATATTCTCTCGATGAGAAAAAGAATTTTACTGTTCTCAATCGCTGCACATTGTTAACGGGCAGTGAAAAAGTGGTGAAGGGAATAAGCAGGATAGTCGATGCAGAAAGCAATGCGAAACTCCAGGTAAATTTTGCGCCCTCTTTTATACGTTTTTTTGGTTTAGGATGGGGCGATTATTGGGTAATCAAGCTCGATTCCGAGTATCAATACGCGGTCGTGAGCGAGCCCAAAAAAGAATATCTGTGGGTGATTTCACGTACCAAAGTTATGGCCCCCGAAACTTTCGAAGAAATTAAAAAATTTCTGGTTCAAGAGGGCTTCAACATTGAAAAATTAATAGTGGCGCAATAAGTGCTCTAGGACTTTGGCGGCTAATAATTGCCAAAGTCCTCAGTGTTATTAATCAGCTTTCTTGAAACCATAATTTACAATTTTTACGATGGTGCTCTTAAGCGGAGCTTCGGGATCTTTTTGATAATAGCCTCGCAACGAGAGCGCAATTTTTTCTCCTGATTCTAAGTTCATTTCAAAATCATTAAGCTCAAAATTGCATTTATCATCAGGTGTCTTGAAATAAATATTTTCACTGTCTTTTTTCACTGACCAAGGCGTCACGCATTTGACTTTAACGGGAATCTCTAAAGTATAGAAGATTTCTTTCCAGCTATTGTCTCTATATTTATAGTGAAAATGCTCTAAAATTAATAAATC
>JBPOIV010000294.1:0-5703 GCA_052034245.1 Myxococcota bacterium | reverse complement strand
AGCTGGTCATCGGTTCCCAAAACAGGTGATGGCCATTGTGAAGTTTCTGCTGACCCTCAGCGAGTAGATGAAGTTACTATTTTTAATGTTTTGGTCGCTAGGTGGACCAATATGGAAATGGATGCAGAATAAAACCTTGGCTTTGCGAGCCAAAAAAAAAGGCCAGCATTGATGCTGGTCTCTTGCTATTCATCAGTTTTTTACGCCGCGCTCAGCATGATAACTTGATCGCACCAAAGGGCCGCTTTCAACATGGCTAAAGCCTAAGGATTTAGCAAAATTCCCCAGTTCAGTAAACTCTTCCGGCGTGGCATAGCGGTGAAGATGATGATGCCACGGCGTTGGGCGCAGATATTGGCCTATAGTAAGTTGATCACAGTTATGAGCACGTAGATCTTCGATGGCAATTTTTACTTCGTCCTTTTCTTCGCCTAAACCAAGCATGATCCCACTTTTTGTCTGAATATGGGGCGCCCAAGACTTTACGGTTTTAAGGAGTTTTAAGGAGCGTTCGTAAAGAGCGCCAGAGCGAATTTTTGGCGTGAGGCGGGCGATGGTTTCAATGTTGTGGTTAAAAATATCGGGTGATTCATCGACCACGAGGCGCAAGCTTTTCTCATCACCTAAAAAGTCAGGCACGAGCACTTCTGTCGACATGTGCGGTGCACGCTCATGCAATAAATGTAGGCATCGCGCAAATTGTGTTGCACCACCATCAGCCAAATCATCGCGCGCAACGGAAGTTATGACCACATGTTTTAAACCCATGGTGATGGCAGTTTCAACTAAGCGCACGGGCTCATTTAAATCCACTGGCCCAGGTCGCAGCTTCGATTGCACATTACAAAAGCGACAAGCACGAGTACATTGATTGCCCAAGATCATGAAGGTCGCGGTGCCAATGTTCCAACATTCACCCATGTTCGGACATGCCGCCGAAGAACATACCGTGTTTAATCGCTCGCTTTTAAGCAAGCGGTGGAGCTCTTGATAGCGCTCACCGCTGGGCGCGCGAACACGCAGCCATTCAGGCCGCGCTATCGTTTGGCTTTGACATTGGCTCATATTATGGCGTCGTGGTCCAATTTTCGAGGGTGGATTTAAGATCAGCCATGAAAATATCCGCCGTAGCCCCATCGACCAAACGATGATCAAATGAAAGCGCCAGCATTCCCATGCGTCTGATGGCGATCATATCCGTGCCATCGATTTCGAGCACGGTTGCTTGTTTGGCTATTTGTCCAACGCCTAAGATAGCGACTTGCGGCTGATTGATGATCGGCGTGCCGATAATAGCCCCGTAATTGCCAGGATTGGTGATGGTAAAGGTGCCGCCAGATAATTCATCAGGTCTAATTTTACGGCCTCGCACTCGACCGCTCAAATCAGCAATGGCATGAGCAAGGCCACGCAGATTCTGTTTGTCAGCGTTTTTGATAACCGGCACCATCAATCCTGGTTCAGGCTGCTCAAGCGCGACGGCAATTCCTAAATGGATATCCTTTTTGAAGGTGATCGAATCTTTATTGAGGCTCGCATTGATGTAGGGATGACGTTTTAGAACTTGGCACACCGCTGCAGCCAAGAAAGTGGTGTAGGTGAGCGATACTTGTTCTTCATTTTTGAACTGATCTTTATGCGCCATACGAACTTTATCGATGGCCGTATAGTCGATTTCAAAAAAGGTCGTCACATGGGCGCTAGTTGCGCGAGACGCAATCATGTTTTCCATTATGACGCGGCGCATAGTCGAAACAGGTTTTGTGAGCTCACGATCGCTACTGCGAATTTCATTTTGCAAAGCACTTTGCGCGGGCGCACTTGGTCTTTCTGAAGATGAAGGAGAAGGGGTGCCTGGCACAAAAGCTTTTGCGGGCGTACTTTCTTTAGTAGCGAGATATTCAAGGATATCTTTCTTTGAAATTCTTCCGCCCCGTCCGCTGCCACCTATATTCGCGAGCTCATTTTCGCGAATGCCGTGCTCGGATGCGATCCGTCGCACGAGAGGCGAGAAAAAACCCGACATGTCTTCGTTTTCTTCATATTCAACGGGTGGTGCTTTTTTAGGCTCTTCACGAAGGGCAGCAGCTTCAAGTGAAGCCTCCACGGCTGGTGGCGCACTTGGAGCACTGGCTTTAGCCTGCTTTTTTTCTTCCAGAGCGGGTGGCGCTTTAATTTCAGCTTGGCCCATTTCTTTGGACTCGCCAACTTGGCCTAAGACCGTTCCTACCGCCACTGTTTGGCCGGCGCCTACCGCGATAGAAATCAAAACCCCCGCGCTCGGCGAAGGAATTTCTGCTTCAACTTTATCAGTGGAGATCAATAAGATATTTTCGTCTTTTTTGACGGGATCACCGGGCTCCTTAAGCCATTTAACAATGGTTCCTTCAGCGATCGATTCACCCAGCTGTGGCATAATGATGTTTTCAGCCATGTTGTTAGCCCCTGTGCAATGTATCCTGCCATGAAAGTGTTAAAGAAAATCTTTCGGCAATGCTTGTCGCCAAGGTGTTCAGCATAACGAAATCGTCAGGCAAAGAAAGATGTTCTTCTAAAAAGGCTTCACGCAAAGTGGCGACGCCACGATCTTTTAATCCACACGGAATTAAATGCTTTAAAAACTTTGCTGCATCGATGGAAATATTGAGGGCAAATCCATGTTTACTAACGCCATTCGTGATCCCCACGCCGATCGCTACTAATTTTTTCAGTCGTTGATTATTTCGTCGCCAAATGCCGGTAAATCCTGGGATGGTCATGATGCTGTTAAGCCCCAGGCGCTTTAGACCTAAAACTAAGGCGTCTTCAAGACCGCGCACATAGCTTTCAAGATGAGCCATCGCATCAAGAGGCGACGAGCCAAGTTTAATAAGCGGATAACCAACTAATTGCCCGGGCCCATGAAAGGTGGCATCGCCCCCGCGATCAGCGATTTCAACATCGATACCATCACGATTTATCGCAGTCACGGTGCTTAAGAGACTTCGATGTTGATGCTGACGCGTGATGGTGATTACAGGAGCATGTTCCAAGAGAAGAAGCTGATTAGGAATCTCGCCCTTAGCTACTTGTTCATGAAGCTTCTTCATCAGATCAAAAACCGCCACATAGGGCTGCTGAGTCCCTAAATGGCGGACTTCAAGGATCTTTTGATCAGCCATGAATAGCTTGGTCGGTCGCATTTAAAGCGGCTTCATAAATAGCTTCGTAAAGAGTGGGGTGGGCATGTACCGTCGCTGCGATATCATCGATGGTTGCTTCCATCTGCATCGCAAAAGCCGGCTCGGCCAAAAGTTCTGTTGCTTGAGGGCCGATAATATGCACGCCAATGATCTCACCATATTTTTTATCGGTGACGAATTTCACGAAGCCACGATTTTTTTGCAAAATTCCCGCTTTTGCATTGCGCGCAAAATCAAATTTGCTCACCTTAATATCCAAGCCCCGCTCCAAAGCCTGCTCTTCCGTAAGTCCTGCCCATGCAACGGGCGGCTCGGAATAAACGCAGGAGGGAGTGTGGTCATAATTTATCGGCGTTGGTTTTAAGCCCGCAATACTTTCTGCAGCGACAATCCCTTCTTTTGATGCGATATGCGCAAGCCAAGGTGTATTCACGCAATCACCGATAGCATAAATATTGCTTTGACTGCTTCTCATAAAACCATCGACGACAACAAAGCCTCGCTCAAGTTTCACACCGATTTTTTCGAGGCCTAAATCATTGGTCAAAGGTAAGCGGCCAATGGAAATCAAGACGTAATCACTATCTATTTGCAAAAGAGAACCGCTTTCATCAGTAAAATGCACATGCGCTTGTTCGGATTTATTCGAAACCTTGTTGACCTTAGCTTTGGCATGAAAACTCACCCCTTGCTTTTCCAGTTGCGTTCGCAATTCTTTGGAACACTCATGATCGGCTGGAGCAAGCACTCTATCCATTGCTTCAATCACGCTTACTTTGGTGCCAAAACGAGCAAAGATCGAGGCGAATTCGATCCCAATAACACCGCCGCCAATAATGGTTAAAGAGCCAGGAATTTGTTTTAGTGACAAAATAGTATCGGAGTTTAAAATGCGCGGCGAAGAATCAGTTCCCGGCAGATCACGTGGCTTTGAGCCGACGGCTAATAAGATATTTTTCGTAGAAAGTTTTTGCTTTTCTTTGCCATTGGCGACGAGCACGGTGTTCTTATCTTCTAAGGAGCCAAAACCATGAATGACATCGATCTTGCGGCTTTTCATGAGGTGAGAAACACCGCCGGCATTCATATTTACGATGCGATCTTTATATTTTTGTACTTCCGTCCAATCAACTTCCACTCCGGCGGTTTTAATGCCGATGCGGGCGCCGTGTTTGACTTCATCAAAAGTATCGGCGGCATGCAAAAGCGCTTTGGTGGGAATGCAGCCACGATGTAAGCAAGTACCACCAAGGCTTGGATCCTTTTCGACAATGGCCGTGCTCAAACCTAAAGAAGCTGCTCTTGCAGCGGCGACATATCCGCCCGGTCCTGCACCAATCACGACAAGGTCATACTGCTTCGACATCTTATCCCCCAAAGGGTTAGAGTTGAACAAGGAGGCTTGTGAGCCAGATCTTAAAGTACTTATTTTTTTAGCGGCGTGAATGCCTGGAGGGAATTTTTATTTTCGTCGAGAACGAAAAGAAATTTTGGATACTTCGCAAAGGAAGTATCCCAGTAAACTATTTGAGCTTAACTTCTTTGAAGGTCGCATGTTTGCGAGCCTTAGGATCATATTTGCTGATTTCAATCTTATCTTTGGTGGTTTGTTTATTTTTTACGGTGACATAAAAATAACCAGTACCCAAGGTTGATTCGAGTTTGATCAATTCTCGTTTGCCTTTTTTAGCCATTACTTAACCTCATAAAATAATATGCCCGCCACTTATGGCTTGTATTCTTCACTTAGGCAAGCCTTATTTGCATAATTATTGCTCTAAGAGATGCCAAATCACTTCATAAATTTTAAGACCAGGAGCCAGATAAAAACTTTTTACCCGCTCATCCAGCGCGGTAAGCAGCAATTGTTCTTTGTTATAATAAACCTTTCTTAATACAAAGCGATTTTCCCCAAGTTCAATAAGGCAATATTTTTCATGCGCTTTCTTGGGATTTTCTGAAATATCAAGGCCCAAGAGCCAATCACCCGCGCGAAACTTCGGTGCCATCGCTTCATCATGAAGGCATACCTTGATGATATGTTCGCCTTCTTTTTTATGCGCCTTTATAAGAAGATCCATAAAAGCATCATATTTTGCCTCATAGTCTTCTTCTGGCTCCAGGGGGCGAGGAGTGGTGTTGGTGCTTTGCGCCTCAAAAAAAGGCTTGGCAGGCTCGCCCACACCATCGATTAACCACTCAGAAGAACAAGCAATTCCTTCTTTGGCTAAGGCTTCAATGAATTTTTCAACATTTTTGCCCTTAGAAACATGAAGCCCATTTTCCCATGATTGCATCGTATAGCGGTTTATTTCATGGCGCTCACAAAAAGATTTTCTATTTAAATTGGGTACTAAGGAGCGGGCCGAGCGAAATCTCGCGCCAATGTTTTTTGGGTCTTGGCAGGTTTTTAGGCTCACATTAGCTCCATTTGAAAAAGCTTATATATCCTTAGTTTGAGTCTTGAAATAAAAAAAATGCTTAAAAAAATATTTTTAAGAATAGTTTCTTGACTAAAACT
>JBPOIV010000225.1:0-2196 GCA_052034245.1 Myxococcota bacterium | reverse complement strand
ATAAGGAATCATCTTTCAGTTCTATGAAGAGAGGGGTGGCATCATTCTTTCTTTGCGCCTCTTTGAACAAAATATCTTTCTTTGGGATCTTAAAATTTTCTGACGCAAACTGGATAATTGAGCTCTGAGTATCTTTGGGACCTTCTTTCTTAAGTGACCATTTGCGTGGAGTGGAATGAGATAAAGGAGGAACTTGAAAATTCTCTTCTTTGCTCATGAAGAGAATATCCTGCTTCAAGAGCTGGCAATAAGGAGTGTCAGGATTATCGAGGCAAACGCTATATTGGCCTTTTTTCTGAGCGATATCATTTTCAAGCTTCTGGCAATCAATTTTCTCGAGTCCACTTAAATCGCGCGCTAACACCCTATAAGATCGTTGGTATATGAGATATTTTGTACCCATTTAATAGCACATAGGGTTGAGCATTAAAGCTGAAATCTTCGGCCCTTGCGATGTTCATGAGGAATGTAGCGATAATAATCACGTGCCATTTCATGTGAAACTCCTTAAAATATATTATTCGCTCACAAATCCAGTGGCCGCAGCTCGCCATTTAGCTTCTGTTCTACTCCATTGTTCTTCGGCATTTCGATTGTGAGTTTGCCTATATTTTGACTGAGCTGAATCGCTACCAAAAATTGCATCTAAGCCGCGAACTAACCAAACTCCACCCTGACAATAAATAGTAAAAAAGCCGCATGTTTGATTAAATGCCTTCGGCAATAACCATTGCTCCGCTTGCAGTTCTCGTTGGGACAATGGCCTCGACATTATGATTACCGCTAAAGAGGGGAGTGGCCATATTTGAAAGCACTCGAGCTATAAGCTCACCTTTGATGGTCTTGGTTATTTCGTCTTTTTCTTCTCCAGAATATGTTTCACTTTCGTCGTTCCACACAATGCTAAAGTCATCGTCGTCGTCATGATCTTCCATGACATTGTTGTAGGACTCTCTCGAAAAGAAGCCGCCTTCACTCGAGGACATGGCAATTTTTTCATACATTTTATAAAGATTATATCGCGCTTTTACTTCAAATTTGAATGCTGCTGGATATTCATAGCTTGCGTTGATTGAGAAGGCGAGTTGCTTATTCTTAATATCATCTTTGACAAGCACGTCCGCTTCGAGGAAGTTTTTATAATAGAGAGGGCATCCACCCATTAAAGAGAGTCTGACGGAACCGGCCAAGCGAGAGGGCAGGGCACTTTGTTCCACGGGGTTATTTTCTCCCCAAGGCGTAAATTTTACTCCGGCAATGACATAATCGAGAATAGCGGGCATAGAAGATAAATAGGATTCTTTGTCCGTCGTACCAACAAAATTTGCGCTGATCCTACTGTTCCTTGTGGGTACTTGTTTGAAATCATATTTTCCTTTGTATTCTGTGTTAAGCGTTGCGATGTTTTGTGTCCAGCCGGTGTCATAGTTGAGATGTGCCGTGCCACCTTCTAACTTTGAATAAAAAAGCAACCATTGCTGAAGAGTAGTCTTCAAAACGGTCAATTTATTGTTCCGAGCATCGATGTCAGCATAGATATGTTGCAAAGCATATTCCGCAGATTCAAGGGCGGCCTTGCCTGAACGATGTTCTCGGGCAAGCTCAGCATGCAGATCCCTTAAAATGAATAATCTGTCTTTAAGCTCTTGTTTTTCTTCTTTTCTGTAGCGCCACTCTTCTTTGAGTAGCGAGCAGTCGGCAGCACATGTTTCAAGTTGCGTATACAAACGCTCGATGCGCTTTTCTGCAAGAAGTAATTTTTCTTCCAAATCGAGGATTTCGCGAATCTGGGGCAAATTTTCTAAATTTAAAATTTGTTTTTTAGCCTCGATGACTTCATTTTGTGCTTCTTTATATGAGGTACTAAGCACTAGGATTTCTTGTGAAATATCCGCCATGCGCGCCGTAAGATTATTAGAGAGCTTCTGAACATCTTTTACTTCCTGGCAGAGTCCCAATTTCCATTCGCCATATAGCCAGAGATATTTACCAAACCAAAGCTCGGGGGCAAAACCCAAGCAGTTTTACAGTTTTCATGATCTCTCAATAATGTCGAAGTGGTTTTATTATCAATATCTAAAGCCCCACATTTGCTGATAAATGCAGACGCCACTGCCAAAATCAATGCGGAAAAAGAAAAAATTATGAAGGGTCAAATATAAAGGTGCATAAGACTATCAACATCCAAATTTCAAA
>JBPOIV010000121.1:0-17509 GCA_052034245.1 Myxococcota bacterium | reverse complement strand
AGAAAATTGTATCTGCATCCGCGTTATTAAGCTCTGCCTTATCTTTCACAATATTTAAAATTTCTAGAAAGCCTGGTTGTTCAGTAGTATAGGCATTAAATGCAAAAATTGAGCCTATTAAGAATACAGAACATAAAATATTTTTTCGATATGATTTCATACAATTATACCTTTTAATATACAAACATTTATATGTATTTATCGGCATAAGCCTATTAATGCTTTGTTTTCGATCTTATAAAAGCAAAAAAACATCATTAAAGCGCGTTTTAGCCAAATCATGAATCATATCGATACTTCTTCGCAGGGCCTAGTTAGAGGCTTAGGGGAAGAAAGAATGATTAAAAAGCAAATAATGGATTCATTATCTATTAATCAAACAAAAATAATGGTGTTCTTTAGCGCATTATTTGTAACTTTTAGCGCTTGGGGTGATTACCAGTTGGCATGCCATTATTATGACAAGACATCGATATCGCAAAATACCTCATTTTTTCATCCGGGCCTGCCGTGGGTGTGGGCGAGGGGAGAAAATAATGAATATATTTTAGCGACGGGTAAAAAATCCGAAGGCTTTTTCGAGGTTGAAAGTTTGCTTGCCAAAAGCAAATCTACTTTTTCTTCCCAGCAAATTAATTACAAAAACTCTTACGAGGTCGCCTTAAGTTTTTGCAATAATGCATTAAAGCGCGCTTTTCCTGCGGATTATCAGCGAAAAGCTGTCGCCACTCTAATTTTAAAATCAAGCTTTTTATCGCTCACTACTTACGCGCCTGTCTTTCCCAAAACCTTAAGCACGTACTTAAAAAACATCGATCGCTTGATAATTTTTGGCGATAGCCTTTCGGATCAAGGAAACCTAAGAAACTGGCTGCGGGTATTTCCACCGGAGAATGAGTATTTTGCGGGCCGTTTTACTAATGGGCCTATCTGGCTGGATAGGTTTCAACAACTTACGGGCATGGCCGTGCAAAACTGGGCCGTTGGCGGATCCATGGCAAAGCCTCATGAAGATCCTGAATTTAAAAAGCATAATTTTAAAGAGGGCACCTATTTATCAGCGTCGCTTGCTATTTCGGGAACTGTGCAAAAAGAAATTCAGCGCTACATAAAAAACTCATTAAAAAACAAGCGAACTATCAATTCCAGCTCTTCGTTATATCTTATCTGGATTGGTGGAAATGATTATCTTACATGGATGGGCTCTTCCAAAGACGTCGATATTTTTATGGATCAGCCTGAACATCCGCGCGCTGGCTCGCATACAATTATTGAAGGCGTAACCGAAAGCATTATTGATAATCTAAAAGCACTTTATGCAGCAGGAGCGAGGGAGTTTTTATTAGTAAATCTGCCTAACATGGGAATTTTACCGAGGATTCTCGATAATGAGACCTATCATATGCATCAAAATGAGGGGGTTAATAAGAGACTTTTCGACTTATCCTCCAAGCTCAAAAAAATATCGGTGTTACACAATAGAATTCTTGAGCAAAAACTTAAGAACTTTGCCGCAGAGCATCAAATGGTGAAACTGCACAGGCTTGATGCCTTTCATGGCCTTGAAAATGGCTTAAATCTTTTAAGACAAAACGAGATTTCAGAAGACGATCATTTTGGTTTTGACGTCGATTTTGTAAAGTCAATTCACTATGGCAAGAGAAAAACTTTCATAGATCGCGCGTGCCTGACGGGGGGAGTTTTTGGGGCAAAAGTTGGTGAAACATGTACGGAACCGAACAGAAAAAAATTCTGGGACAACGTTCACCCAAGCTCTTGGACACATTGCATAATGGCCATAAATTTCCATAAAAATTTAACCAAAGATAAGCTTATAAAGGATTTTAAGATAGAAGACTATTTACGACATTGCAAACCAGAATTACTCTAAAAGCGAGTACAAAACGCCCCGAGGGGCGTATTATGTTGAGCTTTAGCAATGGTGATTATTCCTGAGCCGTCAATACGACTCAATCTCGCTCAAAGCACAGCATTTTCGCCTTTTTCGTCATTGCGAGCGAAGCGTGGCAATCCACTTTCGAAGTAGCGTTAGCTCTAGATTGCCGCGCTTCGCTCGCAATGACGAGTGAATTAGAGCATTTTAATTCTTCACAAACAGTACCAAGCTTTCCGCTCTTATGCCTCTGCGGCAAACATTTCATAATGGCAATCATAAAGAGCGCGCTCGGGTGAATTATCTGGGGCGTTAAGAAGGTGTCATCGACAAGAACGCAAACATTTTCCAACGTATATTTTTCGTCATTGCGAGCGTAGCGCGGCAATCCACTTTCGAAGTAGCGTTAGCTCTAGATTGCCGCGCTACTATGTACATCGGGACAATCGAGCTTTAGCAATAGTGATGCTATCGATTTTAAAGTGCGATGTGCCCTCATTAACTTTAATACTCGTGTTGACTCTTAGAATCCCGCTGGCGCCACACGGCAATCGTTCAAAAGAAGGGGGAATGACATAGGTTATTTCCTGGGCGCCAGGGTTGCGTGTTTCGGCTTTAAAAGGAGCACCATGGCCACCACTGAAAAAACTTTCACCTTCAAATAGGGCTGTGCTTCCTGACTTTAAATCAACATAGCCATTTACCTTTACCTCGTTCAACATCAAAGCATGCCCTGGGGGCGGACTGATAGACCACGCGACAGCGCACGACAGTCTGCCTTTTCCAGGCTCATTCCATAACTCATATTCACTAAGTTTTAGCGTCAGATTTCCGTCTTGGTCAAAGGATGCCTCTGCGCTTTGAGCAGGGCAGCCACTACCGCCATATTCCACATCGGCAAAGCTGAGGGGGCCGCAAAAAATAAGGCTAAATATGGTCCATATACGCATGATAATTCGTGCTCCTATTACTAAGATTGTGAGTATTAGGGCAAGGGGTGAGACAAATGGTTTTTATTTTTGGACTTATTTTATTACTAAACAGTCTTGGCTGCGGGCCCATAGCAAAGCAGGACAAGACGGAAAGCAATGAGCCTATAATAGCCGTTCCTAAGGCGAGAAAAATTGCTGGTGAGGATGCGAATGCACCCGTCAAGCCCGCGACAGTAGTTTCAACACCGGCAATTAACAGCGATTTTTACGCGAAGCTCAATGCAATTATTTTAACAAAAGATCATAGCTTTTCATCACACGAAGAACTCGACCTCCACGGTAAAAAACTGAAATCCATCGAAGCGAAGATTAAAGAGTTTTTTGAAGCATCTCAAAAAGCAGGATTGAATTACGTCTTAGTAATCACTGGTAAAGGAAAACACAGTAAAAAAACGGAACTTTTGCCCGACGGAACCGAAGTCGGACGCATTAAATATCAATTCATGGCTTGGCTAGAATCAAACTATTTTAATAACTATATAGATGCTTTCTCCTACGCCCTTGCCAAAGATGGCGGCGAAGGTGCCTTCTATATTCGCCTTAAACCTAAGTGATTTTTAATGGTTCTTTGTGCCTAACACTTTTGAATATTCCATGAATAAAGGAAGAAGGCTAGAGTTTGGATAAACGAAAGAAACCAGAGGCTAAGGTTTCTCCTATTTGATTCCCCTCCTAAAAGTTAACATAATGTTGATTATGGGTTTTAGCCTAGATTCTTTTAATAACGGCGAACAAATGAATCGTTCGCCGTTAAAAGAAAAAAGCAATGTCTTAAAACTGTTTTTTAGCGCACTTCGTAGGTGCTATTTTGCGGGTATAAGTATTCATCTACTTTGCTTAGAACAACCGAAAAATCTTCGCTAAAAGTAAGCTCTAATTTTAAATTATTTAAAGCTTTGATTGATATGATTTTAACCTGTGCAAGTTTAAATACAGTTAATAGATCCCATAGATTCGCCTCGTCACCACGACTGCCAAATATAGGATTTCCTTCCGTGCTGGATGTTATTTCAAATTTATCAAGATAACGAAGAGGAGAATTTTGTATCGCCTGCCGCCATTCTTCTGCCAGGCTAGGATCTAAGTCGGGGTGGATATTAGAAAACGTCGATTCAAACTCAAGAAGACCACTTAAAAATCCAGCATTTGGTTGCGCAGTTGGTCTGCCATTTTTAATCACTTGAAAAGCCTGAAAAACGCTCAGCTTGAATTTTTTCATCAAATAAACAATCGCTATGCTAACTGAGCGGGACTGCCCCATTTGACAACTAATCATAACGTCCTTGCCCCCGAGTAAAGCCCTATCGATTTTTTGCTCAAGTTGAGAGGCCTCAAAAGCCTGAAGAAGATTAGGAAAGGCCGTATGATTATCAAGAATACAAATTTGTTCATAGTCCGCAAAGCGTTCTTCGGCAAGCGCTTTAATCCTAGGGTCACAACTAAAATCGAGAATAGAAGGTTTAGTTTTATATTCTTCTAGAAGGGCCATTAAAGTGCCTAAGCCTTCTGCTATGAAAAAATTCTTAAAGATTTCTGATCTTTCGGTGCCAGGAATATACTGACCATTGTACTCTGGAAACTTCTCATTAAGACGCTGTACCGATGTAGGAACCATGGGATCTTCTAGTATTGAGAGGCCACGTTGTTCAATGTGGGGCTTCCACTTTAGCACTGGAAGTCTACGCGCCAATTCCTCTAAGGAATTTTCTTTTTTCTTGGGCGCAAGAAGGCGATCTGCTGTCGATTTAGGGACTACATGAATATCTTCGCCACTCTTGTGTCGTTCTTTTATCGCAGAGAAACTAATCTCGTCTAGCTTCTTCCCTGCATGTATCACTACCAGCTCTTCAAATTCTACCTCCTTTTTTCTAAGGGCCTCTTCAAAGGCTTGAAGAGTAAAATTAGACCTTGCCATTTCAATGTCGAACGTGCCTACTCCCATCACCTTAACGCAAAGAACGAAAGAGTCCTGTATGATATCAGTGCTCAATAGGTGAGCGCTAAATACAGAGGCGAATAAAAACAATACGGAGTATAAAAATGATTTATTAAACATGATTCCTCGATAGTTACCTATAAAAACACGCAAAAAAGGCATGTCTCCTACTTGAAATCAATATAAACTATGTGTTTTAATTGGCAACACAGAGCATTCATTTAATGTATACTATTTGGTAAAAATACAGCTTTAAACTTTAATAATTAACCCTTTGGACTAGTATTTTGTCGTTTTCAATTCTTCTTCCCAGAAAGATAACTTTTGGCAGGAATCAAAAGAAATATGGATAGCCCAAATAAAGGTTGTTAAAACTTCTTATATTCTAGAAAGGAAATAATATGTCCCAAATAGTTAAAATCCTTATGTTATCCCTTGTGCTTCATATTTCAGCTTTTTCAATAAATAGTGTGGATTTAGCCCAAAATAGTGATTCCTTTGCGGACTCGTTAAAAGATAGCGTACGCAAGATGAAGTATTTTCTTATCGGCCAAGTTTTTCGTGGTTGCGATGTTATAGGCACTCTCACTGAAGATCAGATTCCTAGCGAAGAGGTATGCTACCAATCCCGGCTCGACTGGAAAAACATCAGGAAGTGCCTACACAATATTGAAATGGCGAGAAGCTGCTTTAAGTAGGATTCTTCTTATTGAAAAAGCCGGACTAAGCTCTCATCATCCGCATGATAATTTCGCAGCTCACGTAAGAGACTTTTTTTCGTGCGCAGCACGAAATCTGCAGTTTGTTCAATGAGTTTCGGGTTTTCGTTTTGATAGCTCCGCTGGACCTCGTCAAAATGTTGATGAGCTTTGTCTAGCTCGTTCGCGTGCAGCAAAATTTTTGCCATTCGTTCGCTCTCTTGGCTGCTCTCCAAACTTAGCTGTTCATAATGAGCGCGATTGAGATTTTCGATGAGCTTTTTAGTCCCTATTTTATCCATTTTCTCCAATACCAAGGGCTCGTTAAAAAGCCACATAATCTCATCGCTCAACTTGCTTTCCTTTGGGCCTGAAGTCAGAGAATCAAAAGACAATAAAAATGCTCCTAAGAGCACTATACTAAATAAAATCTTCTCCATAACCACCATACGATTGCATCATTTTTGGTGGCATATCCTAACAACTTAACTACCTTTAAGCACATCAACTAAGCAGGCTAATAATATAATCTGAAGCCTCTTTAGTACTCAGCTTCGCGCCTAAATCGGGCGTCGTATGAGCGCTATTAATGGCTTCCGTGACGGCATTCTCGATAGCGAGTTTTAGGTGAGAATAACCAAGATACTCAAACATAAGTGCGGCAGATAAAAACATGGCAAAAGGATTGGCGATGCCCTTGCCAGCAATGTCAGGCGCAGAACCATGTACCGGCTCAAACAAGGCTATGCGGCCAGGGTGAATATTGGCGCTCGCTGCCATGCCCAAGCCCCCACTTATCCCCGCCCCTAAATCGCTTAAAATATCGCCAAAAAGATTAGAGCAAACAATGACATCAAATTTGCTTGGATCCTGCACCATTTGCATTGCGGCTACGTCGACAAAAATATGGTTTGCTTCGATTGCTTGATACTGTTTTTTTATCTCCAGAAATACTCGCTGCCATAATGAACCACCAAACTTAATGGCATTAGATTTATCGACCAGCGTCACGCGTTTACGCCCCTGAGTTTGGGCGTAGATAAAAGCGGCCTCAATAATTCTTTTTACCCCACGATAGGTATGAATACTCTCATCGATCGTAATCTCATCCAACGTCCCCCGGTATAGCGCGCCACCGTTGCCTCCATAGCAGTCTTCAGTATTTTCGCGAAAAATCACGATATCGATATTCGATGCATTTTTTAAAACATTGAAACGTGGATGAAAAAGCTTTATCGGTCGGAGATTAATGTAGAGATCGAGCCCTGCTCTTAGACCTAGCAAAATAGCCCGCCCATGAGCCATATCCGGAATGCGGGGGTCGCCAAGAGCACCAAATAAAATCGCGTCATAATTATGCGCAAGCGTCTCTAATTCGCCCTCGGGAATGCCTACTTTATCTTTTAGCCAACGCTCTGCCCCCCAATCAACTTCGGTCATGCTTAAGGGAACGTCGGCCCTATGCGCCAAAACCTGAATCAGCCTTTTGGCCTCGGTCATTACTTCGGGTCCAATACCATCTCCAGGAATTAATAATAACTTCTTCATATTACCCATCCTCTTAAAAAGTTGTGAACAGTTTTCGCTCTTAGAACAAACTGAATTCTATAAACATCAGAAAATCATTGGGGGATTTGTTTATTATGAAAAAATTATTGCCAAGTATCTTCGTCCTTTTCAGTTTGTCCTCGAATGCGCTCTCACCCAATATCATCGTCTGCGCCAGTGACGAAGGAATTAAGATTAATTTTTCGCCAGATGGGCTTGTTATTAAAAATGCTGAAAATGAATTTAGTTCAGCGCCGGGCGATATCATTAAAAACCCCAGCATTATCGGGACGCTGATGAGCATCAAGGAGCTTTCTGTCGAAGATATTGGCACCACCTTTGTCTCCTTCGTCGTTCCCGAAATAGAACTTCCTGATGAAAATGCCAAAGTTCCTTTTGTGAGTCTGTACCTTGAGTCCATTTCCAAAAAAGGAGTCACTGCTCCTTATTTTGAAGCCGGGCTCCTTAGCCAAGTGACTGACTTTAAAGTGCTATCCTGCCTCGCCGCTCTAAAAAAATAACAAAAAATTTGAATACCGTAACTCGCTCTGAGTACGGCAGCTACTCACTGGCTTCTACAGCCAAGCTCGCGGGCTGTGGGTTAAGCACAATAACAGCCCGCGAGATGTCGCCATCTCGATTTCTAATCACACCAAAACTTCCTTGCATCGCTACTTCTCGACCATCAGAAAATTCTAAAGACAAGGGCAATGAGCTCTCGCTGACATCTCCCATGAAGCCTTTTTCCAAGGCTTTTTTCAGAGGCGGTGAATAAACACAGTCACTAATAAAAGTCCCTTCCATTTGATGTGGCGCAATCCCCACCAACTGAGATGCAGCCTCATTGGTGAAATTGATTTTAAGATTGCCATCGACAATAAATATCGGCTCTTCCACCCTTTTCAGCACTGAACGTAAAACATTGCGCAGTTCAAATATTTTCGCTGATTTTTTATTATCGATCTCTTCTTTTTTCAAAAATAAAGAACGTATGCTTTTAGCAATCACCGCGATCTCATCACTTCCTAAGACAACGATATCTTTAGCATGCCCGCTTTCGATTTTAGTCGCCATTTGTCGCAGACGCGTCAGAGGCCTCATGAGCCAGGCAGGAACAAAAAATACGAATATGGGGCACGCACATAAGAGGAGGAGAAATAACACCAATAAATCACGGCCTACTTTTGATAAGGCGCCGATGGCATATTGCCGTTCGTTATCGGCAAGGGCGATGACATGGCGTTCTATAGAGTGAATATCTCTTAGTAAGGCAAGCAAACTCAACCGCACTGAGGCCATGGCACTATAGTTAGTTACAGAGCGTTTAATCGAAGTATCAAGGCGATTCGTGGCTCCCGTCAAAAAATCCTTGGGGCCAATATCCACGGCATCTGGTCGTTGTATGACCATAGTTGCAATAGCGCGTTTAAGTTCAGCTGCAGCATCAATAGCAGCCTGACCATTTTCCAGTTGACGCTCAACCACATATTCCCACAGCGCGAGATCTAAATCTTTGATGGCAATTTTTGTTTCAAGAATATGGCGGCGATAATCATCATATTCATGCAACAAGGAAGCATGTTTTGCCACTTTTTCCATGCGCAGCACTCCAATCAAAACTATGGGAGTAGCGACAAAAAAAACGGCCGCCAATGCCAAACGAGAGCGCGATCGAATAGTGGGCCCAGAATTAAAAAGGTTAAAAAGCCCCGAGTGTGTAGGCGTGGATAAAATTGCACGAGCCGCAACTGAAATGCGCGATAAAAGACGATTTCCACTTTCGTACATGCTTTGCATTATTGATTATTCCTTACGGGCCACCAGCTCCATTTGACTTTGATTACCCACAATAATCAAAATGTCGTCCTCATTAATCAAACTATCCGGATCTGGCACCGGACTAAGGACCAATTCTTCATGGACTTCGCCTCGATCATCGACACTTCGTTTTGGCTGCTGAATACCAATCACCGCCAACTTATAGCGCTCTTGCAGACGGGCTTCTTTAAGCGTTTTTCCAACTAAATCTTCGCGTGGACGCACATGAGCCACGATTTGGCCGGTGGGCAGCGTCACTTGGTCTAAAACCCCTGAGGCTATTAATGACTTTGCTAATTGCTCGCCCATTTGTTTTTCGGGATAAACGATTCTTGTGGCCCCTACCCTTGATAAAATTCTACCATGATGCTCAAAAGCTGAGCGCACGATGATGCGCCCTACCCCTAAATCACTTAAAGCCGTGCAGCAAATAATACTTGCCTCAAGATCATTTTCGCCCAAGGCCACAATGGCTGTATCAGCCTTGCCGACCCCCACCGCTCTTAGAGAATCTAAATCGGTGGCATCAAGACAAATGGCCTGTCCCACTTGATCCTTCACCATTTCAACGCGCCCTTGATCGACATCCAGCGCAATGACGTCGCCACCTCCATCATAAAGAGTGGTTGCGGTGTGGCGCCCAAATTGCCCGAGTCCAACAACGACAAATAATTTCACACGCCTCTCCTTCTAGCCTACCGCCATGCTGCCTTTCGGATATCGAAAACCTTGAGCAAGCTTTTTTTCGCCAATGGCCAAAGCCAATGTCAAAGGACCGATACGGCCAATATACATGACAGAGATAATCAAAAATTTTCCCATAGTATCGAGCGACATCGTGGCATTAAGCGATAGACCCACCGTACCAAAAGCTGAAACCACTTCATAAAATAAGCGCTCAAAAGCTATATTCTGAGTTGCTAATAATAAAATCAAAAAAACGCCTACGATGGTTGCGGAAATCAGTACGATAGCAAGGCTTCTTGCGACAAGCTCCGAAGAAATACGCCGCCCAAAGAGTTCAACATCTTCGCGTCCTCGAAGCATTGAGCGAACTGCCATCATACTGATAAAGGCCGTTGTAAGCTTAATACCGCCGCCGGTAGAGCCCGATCCTGCGCCGATAAACATGTAGGCAATCGAGAATATTATCGTAGGCCCCGCAAGATGCATGATGGGCACCGTCACAAAACCTGCTGAGCGAAGATTTACCGTTTGAAATAAAGCCGCCACGATTTTATCAAAGGTGGAAAGGCCTCCCAAAACGCCATCGTATTCGAAGTATAAAAAGACCAAAAGACCAAAGATATTCATGGCCAGCGTCGATACTATCATTACTTTGCTTTGTATCTGTAAACGCGCCCAAATCGCTCGCGGTTTTTTAACGGCCCATACTTCACGGCTTGAAATATCGGAGAGCACAAAAAAGCCTAAGCCGCCTAAAGTGATGAGGCTCATAAATATAAAGCACACCAAGGGCCTATCGACAAAAATCATCAGGGAATCAGAAAAAAGACCAAGACCACAATTACAAAAAGCAGAAACAGTATGAAAAATCGCCCACCATGCGCGCTCAGTAAAGCCAGGCACTTCTTCTCGACATAAAAGAAAAAGGCTTAAAGCCCCAAAAAATTCTATGACAACGGTCATGGTAGTAATAGAGCGTATGAGACTTTTTAGACCTTCTGGCGTAGGGGTCTCAAGAACCTCGCTTAAGCCCGCCTGCTTTCTCGAAGGGATTATTCCCCCCACCATCATCGTAAAGGCGGCAGATAAGACCATGATACCAAGGCCTCCGGTTTGCATACCAAAAAGCAGCACGCCCTGGCCAAAGCGAGTAAACTCTAAGCCTACATCCATAACGGCCAACCCGGCCACGCAGGTTGCTGCCGTCATCATGAATAGTGCATCGATGAATTTTGCGCCTCGCCCATCCACCGTCGCTGCCGGAAAGGTCAATAAAACGGCGCCCAAAAGGATAACGGCGAAAAAACCTAAGGCGAGGCTTTGACTTGGTTTAAGGTTGACAAGAAAAACTAATTTCCTTCCCCATATTTCAAAGACATAGAGTGCAGCAGAAAAAATCAGACGAGCGATGATTAAGGCTGCGCACATGCGGGGAAATATGAGAAAAACGCTAACGACAACAAGATAAGCTGCATCGGCTTTGTGATGACTTAAGAAGTCAGTGACAGAACGACGATTTTCGAAAATGCGAGCCACTATGAAAAAATAATAACTGAGGATGAGCGAGACATCGAAGAATAAGACCGCACGATACCAAAGGGGATTATTTTTTAGGTCAAATATAAATTCAATGCCAACTATGAGTAAGGAAAATACGACAAAAACAACGACAGCCGGCTTTTTAAAAGCATTTTTTCCCGCATTTGGCATTGTTAACTATCACCTAAGTCTCTTTTTTGATGCGCGCCAAAACTTCGCCCATCAGCACGGGTGCCGGCGCAACTTTCTCGAAACCCGCAATAAAAGCTTTTTCAAAAAGCATCACAATGGTCGATCCGAACATGAAACATCCAAGTTCGTCACCCTTATTCACTCTAACCTGATTTTCTGTTTGGTGGCTAATCTCTACGGGATTTCTGCTATTACTTTCAAGCTCGCAGTAGTCTAGTTTGATTTTGCCCACCATAGTTGCGCCTACGGCAACATAAGCGATGCTTTTTTTCGTATGGCTTTCTTCAATCATAGAAATTATTCTTTCGTTGTTACAAAAGAGATTGGAAATATTTTGTACGGCCCAATTATTCACCGGCCAAAGATTTCCCGGAATGTATTTGGTTTTAGTGATAACGCCATCCATCGGCACATGGAAGCGGTGATAGTCTTTGGGTGATAAATAAATGGTACAAAAATAGCCGCCCATAAAAGGCTCGGCCAGTTCTTTCGAGCCAAGCAAATCTCTGACCCGATAATATTTGCCCTTAACTTGTAGAATGCGGCCTTCATCAATGAGTCCCGCCTCGCTCATAACGCCATCACAAGGACTGACAATGCTTTGCATATCCGGATCGATTTTCCTAAGACCTGGTTTTAGGCGCCTAATGAAAAACTCTTGAAGGCTTGCGTATTCATGGAGCGCAAATTCGGCTTCATCCGTATTGATAGCAAAAGCTTTTGCGAATCGCTGAATAAGCCCAAGAGAGATTTTCTTTGACCAAGAAAAACTCACCACTTTCCCTGCCCAACAAGATATAAGATTTTTTGGTAACAGAAAAAGTAAAAGATATATAAAAGAATTTTTTATAGGGTTCATAGTATTCTTTGAAGTAAGTAGTGCCCCTTGCCTCTAGCAAACTTAGTCAGATGAAACAATGCATCTTCTTTTTTGCCCTTCATCCCATCTTTTTATCTCCTTAAAATCAAAGACAAAATTTAAGAATTAACACTACTAAATAAGCGATTCTTTTACCCACGAGCACTTTATGCGCTTAAGTCTTGTTGTTGTAAGCTTTCTGATTTTTCTTTACGCTGCCTATCGTTTGTATGGTTCATATTTATCACGCATATTTAAACTCGATGATGGACGCACCACGCCTTCGCATGAATTTGAAGATGGTAAAGATTTTGTGCCTACCTCTCGTTTTTATCTTTTTGCCCAGCATTTCTCTGCTATATCTGCCGCAGGCCCCATCGCCGGGCCTATCATGGCCTGCCTGATGTGGGGCTGGCTTCCCTGTCTTTTATGGATTGCCTTGGGTGTGGTCATGATTGGGGCCGTCCATGATTTTTCGAGCTTAGTAGCATCCATTCGTCATGGCGGCGTATCGATTGCGGAAATTGCCAAGCGTCGCTTGGGAAATAAAGCTGGGATCGCCATAATGATTTTTATTTGGATTGCACTTTTATATGTAATTGTTGCGTTCACCGATATTACGGCTGGCAGTTTTGTGGGGAAAAGCGAAGAACTTTCTGATGCAAAGATTTGGTTTAATCCCGGCGGCGCAGTTGCCGCTGCTGCCATAATGTATCTTTCCTTATCGCTCATCATGGGCCTCGTCGAGAAATTCCTGAAAACTCCGCTATGGCTCTCAACATTGATATTTGTGCCTTTAGCGTTCGGTGCCGTCTATCTCGGCTCGAGGATGTCTACACTGCTTATTTTTGATGCTAAAATGTGGTGCATTTTTATTCTGCTTTATTGTTTTGTTGCTTCTTTGATGCCGGTTTGGTTATTACTTCAGCCCCGAGGCTATTTAGGCGGCTTCTTTCTTTATGCTGTCATCGCCGTAGGACTTTTTGGCATATTTTTTGGTAACTTCGAAATTAAGCAGGTGGCCTTTAAAGGCTTTAGTGGGGCTTCTTTTTCGAACTCCATGTTTCCTTTTCTCTTCGTAACTATTGCTTGTGGCGCCTGCTCAGGCTTTCATGGCTTGGTATGCTCCGGCACCACCGCAAAACAGGTAGATCGGGAGACCCATAGCCACGCCATTGGCTATGGCGCAATGCTATGCGAAGCGCTCGTCGCCGTGATTGCGCTGGCCACCGTTATCATCTTTGCGCCGAATGATATTGCCGGGCTTAAGGCGGGCGCCATTTATGGAAAAGGGATTGGTGAGTTTTTAAGTTTATTGGTGGGCCAAGAGCATTTACATTTGGCTATAACATTTGGGGCCATGGCTTTTTCCACCTTCGTATTTGATACGCTCGATGTCACCACCCGCCTCGGACGCTATCTTTTGCAAGAACTGTTTCAAAAAAAGGGACCTCTTAGCACTTTTTTTGCTACCGGTCTGACCGTCGGTATACCGCTCATCTTTGTCTTATTAGCGAACGAAGGAAGTTATTTGCAATTTTGGACGCTATTTGGAGCATCCAATCAGCTTTTGGCAGCCCTAAGTTTGCTTTCGGTTTCCTTTTGGCTTGCCCAATCCAATCGACCCATTGCTTTTACGCTCCTTCCCATGATTTTTGTTTTGACCATCACCCTGTGGGCTCTAGGCCTTATTGCATGGGAAAGTTTTCATGCTGAAGGCCTTAGTCTCGCAAGCTTAAACGGCTTTTTTGCGATGGTACTCATTATTCTTGCGGTGTATATAATCTTCAGTGCTCTTCTTAAAACGCTGAAAATGAGAACCCGCGTATTTTCCAACGATAAAATGGCCTCATGGGAAAATTAAATTTAAATTCCCCCACAGCCACAAAACGACCAGCATTGGCCTGAAACACAGCTCAAGTTTGGATTTAAGCCACATGAAGTGCCATCACTCGCCGTTGCATAGCTGCAAACACCGCCACTGCATGTTCCTGGGCTGACCTGACAAATGCCTGGAGAAGTACAGCTTAGCGGTGTATTGGAGCAAAGCCTGCGATATCATTTAAGCATGGGTCCGCACTGCTCGTACTCGCAATAGATAAGATGACTAAATAAGGAAGAAAATTAGTTCTGGTCCTAGGCAATCTTTTCAAAAATAGCATTTGCACCAACGCCCGATTTTCACATAGGGTTTTCAAAACATGTTATATAATTACATTTTTTTTACCTATTAAATACACCCTATTTACTCTCAAAAAAACTTAATTACCGCCTATGCTTTCTCTTTAAACGGATAATAATCGCCCCATCACCACCATACTTCCCGGGCGCAACTTGAAAATCCTCGATAGTAGGATTGGTCTCAGCGATTGCCCAAACGGCGTTTTTTAGGACGCCGCTGCCTTTGCCATGAACAATTAACAAGGTTTTACTGCCGCGAGCTTTTTCTCGGGCGATGAAGGAAAGCAAGCGCTCTATGGCCTGCTCGGCAAAAAGGCCATGAAGATCCAGGGCCCCATCGATCTTGTCTCTTCGTCGAGCCTGTCTTTTAGTGGGGATAGCTTCTTTTTTCTTAGCTTGAGAGCTATGCGAGAAAAATCCGCCCTCATTTACTGCTCTAAGAAAGAGTTCTCGATCGCTTTCTTCTTGCTCATTTGTTTTAACTGCTGGATGGGGAGTTTTTGAGGACGGGTACGAGGTTTTTTTATCTTGAAGCGAAACATTCTGATAAAAAGCGTTGAGGAAAAGCTCACGCTCCTCCTCATCAATCTCTGGATCCTTAGCTAAGGATGGTGGAATAGTTTTCTTCATTCCTTCCTAGCCAAAAATGCGCATTAGTTTTCCGTAGGAAATAGTGAAACCAAAAATCGAACTTGCCGCCATATTTTTAGGCTTTTCCTGCAAGGTCGCAAACAAGAAATCGCTCATGAGTGAGAGGCTAAAATCATAAAAACGTGCCACCCGCAGCCATGCTGTTCCTTCTATGCTCAGTGCGGCTTTGCCTACTGCTTCATTATTCGGCAAGCCAAAAAGATAGGAGCTTTTGATAACGGAACTTAGCTCAAAGGGTCCAAAAAGATTCCACTTACTGGTGAAGTTGAGCCCGGGACCAATATCTAATGCGTCGTGCACAGTATTTTGGTTGAAATCAGTAGAAAGCATGCCGCCCACGTCAACCTGAAAACCAAGACGCTTAAAATCGAAATTTAAACCAAGCAGCGAGTCAAGCTTTTTAGGACGTGGCGACATTTTATCCTTTTTCCAATCTGCCTCGGTTTTATCGGACAAAAAAGCTATGGGCGCAATTTTAGTTTCATAAAGATTGGTCCAAATAGGCGAAATTACCACCGCTTTGTCTTTAAAGAAACTTCGTTCCCAAGGAAGGCGAAAATCAAGGCCAAAGGTAATTTTATCCTTGCTTGGCTTAGAATCGAAACCGCTTACTGTCAAAAATCGAATGCCGTTGGTGAGCTTCGTAATAAGGCCTGGGGCATCATAAGTCAGAGCAATTTTAGAAAAGATCAAAAGGTGGGCAAAGGTATCTGCGCTGCCGCGGCTCATCGGCAAACTAGGATTATCTGGTTGCAAATGATAAACATACATATGGTTGGCCACGTTTTTACTAAAGCCAACATCCAAATATTCGATGTCAAAAATTAAGGAATGGCGAGGTGTACCATAAGGTTTGCCGACGTATTCTCGCCACTCTTTTTCACTTAAGCTTGCAAGCGATTCTTCCATCACTGAGGCAAAAGATGGCAGAGTTATGGTGCGATCAAGAGCCTCTTCTACTGATTTACTGTTTTCCAAACTCATCATGGTCTTCGTGCTATTTAAAAAGAGCAAATTATCTAAGCGCCCATAAATTGATTCAATAAAAGGCGCGCGGACTGAAAGCTCCTGATCCATTGCCCCCATCGATGATAGGCCGAAGATTTCAAGCAAAGCTTTATTGGTCAGCGCGAGGCGAAAATTTTCATTATCAGAAAGTGGCCTTTCGCGGATTGAACTTCCTTTAGGATCGAAACCGAATACGGCATAGTTGGCAGCAAATTTATTTTCGCGAATGAGTTTTGCTATCTTTTTTAACTGACGTCCATTCGTTTGCAAAACAACCATGCGCCCTGGTCGCTTGAAACGAGATAAAAGATAATCATGACTCAATGAGCCTTTAACCGGCGTTATTGCATGTTCATTTTCAAAAATGGCAACATCGGCTTTGCTCTCTTTGAGCATGAGGCCACCGATGATGCTGTTGAGCTCTGCTTGCTCCCAAGCTTTTACCAATGCCGGCAGTACTTCTTGTTTTCGCAGTGCAAAAGGCTTTTCAGGGGATTCGGCCTTGCTTAGAGCAACCTCCTTCAAACCATGGCGCTTGACACTGACCTGATTGATCGAGCCTGCTGCCGCTCCCATGATAGTGAGTTCACTGATTTCTAGAGGAGAAAGAAGAATAATCGGGGCTATTTGCTCAAAAGAATCGCTCGCCGCATGTTTTAAATCGATTACTTCACTACTAGGCAATTGGCTGTTGATCTCGGGCAAAACAAATAGCACTAAATCCACGTACACTGATTTTGCCGCTTCTAATGCAGCTTTTTGGGAAAACACCCGCACGATATTTAGAGAGCGTTCGGGATTTTTCTCTAAGGCCACCATTCTTTCGATACCGCTTTTTACCGTTTCAGCAGCACCAAATACTTTTTGCTGATAAAAAGCCCAAAAATCTTCATTATTCGTCAATGACCAAAAATTTATCCGCGTCTTTGAGAGCCCGGCAATTAAGGAGCGATGGGCTTGACCGAAGGGCGATACGAGGCCCAAACTGGCATATTTTTCACGATGATTTTTAATCGATAAAAGATCAGAGGCGCCAGGGAAAACCAGCCCTTTTCTTTTTGCCACTTCTTCAATCAAAGCTTCATTCAGTGAGCTTGCTGCTTCATATTCATTGATACCAATTTCAAGATAAAGAGCCTCATTTTTTTTAGCTAAAAGCTCATCCACCAAAGCAAGTTTGGAAGAAACCGTACCTACGGGGCGTGCAATCATTACTGCTTCGGCCCCAACATTATCCTCGATCATTACCGCGGGAACTTCTTTAAGGTCTTGTGCTTTTTGTGGCCAAGAAAGCTTGTCATTAAAACTAATGGCATAAAGGGTTTTGGAATCAATCTTTAACACACTAAAATGCGCATCACCCTTTGGCGCCCCAAGACTTCTTTGTACCCCATCACTGAGATTTTTGCCCAAAGTAAAACCAAAATAACTATGCCCGATGAGAGCACTTCCTGTTTTCTCTTGCTCGTGCTTCTTCCAAGAAAGAATTTCTTCTTTTGAAAGAAG
>JBPOIV010000250.1:0-6281 GCA_052034245.1 Myxococcota bacterium | reverse complement strand
AGCAGTATTCATTGAGGGCAATATCAACGCATTCTTTGATCGAACACGTCGAAAAATGAGCATTCCAATCGCTATCCTTCAATTGCAAAAGAAGCATATCAATAATATTGAGTGTGCTTGCGCAAATATACCGCATGCGCTCGGGAATGCTTGCGACGCTCTCTAAGGCGAGCTGAGAAATTTTTGGCACTTTGAGGCCCGCACCTCGCGCCTGCTGATAGCCATCGACCAAAGCCGGCAAACATTCCTTGAGGCCGCTGGCGGACACATGGATCGACGACAAAGGCGTACGCATCTCATGAGCAATAGTGCCGCCCAGCGCTTTAAAAGTAATTAATTTTTCCATAAGCACGCGTTCTTTATTGCGTGAAAATAATGCCCCTGCACTTAAAGATACAATTATGGCATAGGTCATAATGGGAAAATTACCGACATTAAGATCGAACTGACTTAGGTCACCAAAGAAGATAAAAGAGAAAGCAGCAAAAAGGCCGCCTAATAATATTGTCGAAATATAGGTCTTCCAATCGACGAGAATACCTAAAATAAAAATAGTGAGAACTAAATCGATAACCCATTCGATGGCGCAGGAAGAAAAAAGGCACATGGAAATGGCAAAATAAGGCAGGCAAAAGAACAAGGTGAAATGCCAAAATAAGGGCAAATAGCGCACGAGCTTTTTGTGCCAGAAATCTTTCATCACCAATAAGAAACTAAAAATACTGGCCATTACCCGTAAATAAACGACAAATTTTTGCGTTTCTCCCCCTGAAGTATTGGCAAAAATAAAGGGAACAAAACATAGATTGGCGACTGAAAAAAGTACAAACATTCCATAAGGTGCGCCAAAAACTTCGACTTTTTGAATCGATTGATCAACAAGTTTATCGATATTACGCTTTAAGAAAGAACCAGCTTGCTTGAGAGCAGAATCAATGAATTTAATAAATTGCTGATTGGTGCCAAAACTGGGCCATTCGGAGAGCTCCTTGTCGTGATACTTTTTTTTTTCAAAAATATAAGAGAAAAAATATACGCTGGCGCTCAATAAAGTCGCGGGTAAAAGGCTATCGATATGTGTCAACGGATAAAAATATATGCGCCAGCCAAAAAAGGCTGCCCACCCGCACAAGGCGCTTAAAAGAAAAGTATTTATGCTGGCGCATGCGCCAAGGATGCATGCAACGAGCGGCACCGCAATGCCAGGCAACCAAAATGCATAGGCCAAAATACTTAGCTCAATGATGTTGCTACTATATAAAGAAGCGCTCGCGGCTATAACGCAGATAACGAGTAAAGCCCATGGAGCAATTTTATAGCTGTCGTGTACCTTGTCCCGATCTTTAACGAAGGTCCCTAAAACATCATGCCTGAGCACGAGGCTTGTGCCATGCACTAGGGAATCTGCCGTCGACAAAATCATGATCAAAATACCGGCGATGACGAGACCTTTGATGCCCATGGGTAAAATATTGGCCACGAGATACAAAAAGGCCATATCAGGCTGTAAGTTGGGCTCAAGCACCAAAGCAACTAAACCTAAAATTGCTACCATTATGAAATAAGGAATGCAGGCCAAAGCTGAAATAATCAGGGCTTTTTTAAGATGCAAAGTATCTTTGAGCAAAAGAAAACGTGAGAAAAATGGAGGGCCGATATTGGGCAGCATAAGCACAAATAAGAGACTATAAAAACGAATCTGTTCTCCTGTTTTGGGAACTAAGCTGAGTTTTTCGGCTGGTACAGAATTTATCAAACCGTAAAATCCGCCCACCATCTCAACGCCAATGGTAAAAGTGATGGGGATGGCAATGACTAAAATACCGAATTGAAAAGCATTGATAGTGGCAAAGGTTTTTTTACCGCCTAAAAAGGAATACAAGGCAACAACGCAAATGCCGATGGCAACGCCCAAGGTATAGGGAATATCGAGAAAATAATCCAGTAAATGACTTAGGGCCGTCACTTGGATACTCAAAAAAACGCCGACCTGAAAAAGGCTCGCAAGGCCAACCACCAATTGTCCGAATTTTCCGTAGTACATGCCCATTATGTCGCCGATAGTGCTGCATCCTTCGTAGCGCTCTAAGCGCGGAACGATAAAAAGGGCAGTGAGAAGATCGCGTACGACGAGAGCAAAACACGCCAAAAGAACAACTAAGCCGGTGGTAAAGATTTTTTCTGAGACACCAATAGTCGCCCCACCGCCAATGAGAGTGGCTAAAATGGTGGCGACAATAATGAAGGTAGGATGTGTATTTTTAGCAAGGCTATGGTCCCTCATGCCTCTGACTCGAAGTCTTTGCAAGAAGCTAGGAACCAGGGCGCCCACCATATAGAAGGCTGCTATAACGATATCAACCATAAAAAATTTTATTCACCTAGGGACGAGCCTTTTAAGGCACTACATAGCAGCGCATCAAGCTCTGGCAAGTCGGCAACATAAATTGTCGTCGCCATTGCTCAAACTCATGTACTTCTGACGGCCTGTGGTAATAGCAAGCATCGGTGAAAAATGATTAAAAAAACGAAAATAAATTGTATGCAATAAAAAAAATGGCACTGGCCCTTTAGAGCCAGTGCCATTAAAAAATTAATAATTCAAGGCTGAACTAGGGTCTTTGGCAAGGTTTGCAAGATACAACATGGGCCGGATATTATCGGCAAATACTTGATCGATAATTCCTTCTCCAGGATAAAAACCACCGCCCCACATCGATGCCGGTGACAATTCAAAGGTAAAGCAGAACACATGCAAATCGCCATAGAGCCAATCGCAGGTATCACCAGACGCGATATAAAGTTCAGAGGATTGCATAGGCTGATAATGATTCATCGCAGCCATATCTCCCGCCATTTTTTTATAAAGTCTTTCATCCGTGCCGCCCACACCGGTGCTTTTTCCTCCCCATGGATAAAGAATGAGTTCAGAAAAAGTATGGAAGGAAAGCGCAATGCTGACGTTACGATGAGCCAAAAAGAAATCTCTTATTGCTTTAGTTTCTGGCTCAGAAAAAGCTGATGGGCCCATGTACACGTCGGACGATGGATTTGTCGAAGAGCCGCCTGTGCCCCATCCGTAGCCATAATTACGATTTAAATCGACACCATAAACACCGTTGCCATTAGCACGTCTATTTTTGCGCCACATTTTATAGCGTTGTCCCTCAATGTCATACATAGCACCGTCAGGGTTTACCATCGGAATTATGTATATTTCATTGTCATCGATCAATGCTTTCGTCGATGCATCGCTTAGGTAATCATCAAGAAGTTTTTCCGCCAACATAATCGGCATTTCGGTAGACACGTGCTCACGCGCATGATGGGTACCCATGTAAACAATGGCGGGCTTATCGTCGTTAACTTCTTCTTCTAGTTTAGCAGCACCGCTAATTTTGATGCCCCAAATCTCTTTTCCCAAAGTCGAGCGACCTATGGAGAAAACACTTGCTATATCAGGATGCGCTTCTTCAAGGGCTCTTAGACTCGCAAGCATTTCATTATAGGTATGAAATTTTTGATCGTTAGACGGAAAATCGATGATGCCTGCGAATGACCGATAATAATTCTGTGATTCTTGATCGAGAGGCGAAATGCCCGAAATTTTTTGCGAAAAGTTCTTTTGCAAAAGCAGCAGATCGTCGTTATGCACTACCGAAAAGACCCGGTTATCGACCACCGAATCGATGTGGATAAATTTGGCGATTTCGGATCTGTCCTCGACGTTATTGGCCTCTATTTCTACAATAAATAGCCCTTCTTTATGAGCTTTAGCGTCTATATTTTTCGCTAAAATTAAGGCCGTAATGCTAACAATAAAAAGATATCTAGAATACATTTTCCCCCCTAGTTTTTCATGTGTGCGTGTTGGAAAAACACAGTAAAAAACTGTTAAAGCAGTGGAGCTTTAACCTTCTATTTGTAAAACGAATTGGGGAATTTTATCTAGATTTTTACGAATATTTGTTTATTTATTCAGTACGTAAAAATAAAAATACCCGCATCAATGCGAGTTTTTAAAAATGCTAGACCATGCGCCTGGCTTAGTTTCGCTTAAGTTCATAGGAATATAATAGGTACCAGGACATGCCTGGAGTGGAGGCATGCGTCTGAGGTTTTTGGTCTGGATGCTTATTAAGTAGATGCTCTAAGAAGCTTGTGAGGCTGGTATGCTGGACTTTTGCCGCGCAAATCGCGCAGTAAGTAGAGGAAGAATTTGGCGATCCATAAACCTCGACAACTCTCCTCTTTGGCGCAGGTTCTTGCGTCAAAGTCGAAGGCGCGTTCGCAGGCTCACTCGCTTTAGTTTCTTCAATAACCGCCCCAAGATGCGAGGAAAATAGAAGTAAAATTATTAGACCAAAACATGCATTCATACTGTCTCCGAATAAAGTCTTGCCGATCAAAACTCGCAGGGAGAGCAAAATATTCCCAAAAAAATAACTGAGCAAAAAAAGCATGTGCGAAGATTTATCTAGAGCAGCAATAATAAAGGAAGAAGGGCTAAAAAAGACAGCATGAGGCTCACGCCGCCGATGGGGGCAAGAAAACTTAAAAAAGTGCTATTCATTACATATTGTAAATAAATCGTACCTGAAAAAAGCGTGATGCCCAAAACGATGAGGCATTGAGAAAAAAGAAGCCAAATATTTGGGAAAGTTCTGAAAATAAAGCTTTGTACACATAAGAAAATGGCAAATATAAGCTGATAGCGCGCGGCAGTAGCCATGGCATGGTGCACGGTCGCATCATATTTTTGCCCAAGAAATGCTTCTAAGCCATGTGCAATAAATGCATCCATCACCAAAGCGCTAAGGCCAAAAATAATTGAAATAAGGAGGAAGATTTTCATAAAAATCCCACAAAAAAAGCTCCTAAAAAGGAGCTGCTGGTGCGCCCGGCACGATTCGAACGTGCGACCTCCAGATTCGTAGTCTGATGCTCTATCCAGCTGAGCTACGAGCGCCTAAGAGCCAAACTCGCATATTGGTTTTTGTTGTCAAGCGCCAAGAAGATAAATAAATAAAATATGGCTTTAGGTGGCTTTATGCTGCGCCTTTTTAAAAGATGCTTCATCGTGGCCTTCTGCCCTAAATTAATCCATGCTAAAGATTCTTTATGAATAAACTTTTACAAGGTGTGCACAAATTTCAGCAGGAAATTTTTGGTCTGCATAAAAAATTATTCAAAAGATTAGCAAAGCGCCAGGCGCCCCATACGCTTTTTATCACCTGTTCAGATTCTCGCATAAGTCCAAGTATGCTGACGCAAACAGAACCCGGCGAGATTTTTATTCTCCGTAATGCCGGCAATATTATCCCTCCCCATAGCGAAGCTCCTAACGGGGAAGCGGCCACGATTGAGTTTGCGATTTTGGGTTTGGGAATCGAAAATATCGTAGTTTGTGGCCATTCTTATTGCGGAGCCATGAAAGCCGTACTTGAGCCCCATTTATGCTCTGATCTTCCGAGCTTGAGGGCTTGGCTTAAGCATGCGAGTTTTAATGAAGCTGAGCTTAATGATCGCCAATTTTCAAACGAAGAAGAAAAGATTAACCATATAGTTAAAGAAAATATATTAAAACAAATAGATAATCTCAAAACTCACCCATCAGTAAACAAAGCACTTCTAAATAGCTCATTAAAACTTTATGGATGGGTGTATATTATATCTACAGGTGAAGTTTTAAACTATGATTTTAATCTTCATCGATTTCGCCCATTAGGCCAAGCAAGCCGCGTGATGACTCATGCGGATCACGACGCCGATGATAACAAACTTCAAATTTAGTACATAAAATTCTATTATAAATAAAAATGAGATTTTTATGGAACTACAGACTATCGGCACTCCCTTTATGTGGGCAAGCTTTACATTGTTTATTCTTGCCCTCCTTCTTTTAGACTTAGGTATTTTTCACCGTAAAGTCCATACCATAGAGATGAAGGAAGCCGTTCTTTGGACTGGTTTTTGGATATTTTTGGCAGTTATTTTCAATCTCTTTGTATGGTATTTCTTTGGCAGTCAAAAGGCTCTTGAATTTCTTACCGGTTATTTAATTGAAAAAGCCCTTTCTGTGGATAATATTTTTATTTTTATTGTGATTTTTTCTTATTTCTCGGTGCCAAAGAACCTTCAGCATCGGGCCTTATTTTGGGGCATTTTGGGTGCCCTTTTGCTACGAGCTATTTTTATTGCTATTGGCGCCGTTTTATTGCAATAGTTTCATTGGATTATTTATACCTTTGGAATTTTATTAATTTGGACATGAATTAAAT
>JBPOIV010000068.1:0-20964 GCA_052034245.1 Myxococcota bacterium | reverse complement strand
TTTTTTGCCACCCCACCGCTTGCATCATCTTCATGCGCGCGAGGATCTCGATCAAATGCAATAACCTTCCCTTCCTCGCCGACACTTTGTGCCAAAAGCGAAAGATGGCCACCACCACCAGCCGTTGCGTCGACAATAATTTTGCCTTTGATAGAGCCAAAATAACTCATCACTTCTTTGGGCATAACTGAAGCATGGAAAAATGTTTTATGCATACGCGCTCATTGATTCGGGACTCAAAAAAATAGATAGACATAAAAATATGACAAAGCCAGGGGCTGCTTTTGACAACTAAGGATAGGCCATGATCAAATTACTAAAACTCCTTTATCAAAGATTATCCACCTTGCCTTTGGGGAGATGGATTTTTAGCAAATCTATTTCTTTCATGATTCCCTACACCGGCACTATTAGTCCTTATGTAATGGAAGTGGCGCCGGGTTACGCCAAAGTACGCATGAGTGATAAAAGGCGGGTGCGAAATCACCTAAAATCTTTTCATGCTCTGGCGCTATCAAATTTAGGTGAGTTAAGTACTGGATTGGCCTTGCATTTTGCCTTGAATGATCAGGGCCGGGCCATACTCAGCAGGCTTGAGGTGGACTTCCTGAAAAAGGGGCGTGGGTTAATTACTGCTGTTGCACAAACAAAAATTCCAGAAAATTCATTTCGGGGGCCTCTTCTGGTGGAAGCGCAACTATTTGACGAAAAAAGAGATTTAGTTGCGACGGTCAAAGCCACATGGTTGATCGAAAATTAATTTCCCGATAAGCGGCTGAAACTCAGAGCCTATCTAGCAAAATTGCAATTCATAAGGCTTAAGTCGATCCTTAAACTATGAGACTACTCATCCATAGAGGTAGTTATGGCCAGAGAAAAAAAGTACCCCACGCCCTCCTCTAATAAGGCTTTGGGATTTGACAGCGAGCCTTTGTCAGAGAGCGCAAACGAAGAAAAAAAAGATATAATTTTAGAGAAAAAAACCAAAAATCCAGCACTCTTAGCCCGTCTTGAACAATTGGAAAGAGAGATTATTGGAAGAGCGAAAAAGCAGGGCTTTATTATCTAAGGATATTTATTTTGAGTGTTGTACAACTTCCTCATGGCAAGCTCCATTATTATTCGCAAGGTTATTCTTCGCGCCCAAATTATGCAGTTTTCGTCCATGGCATTATGGGCAATGCCCGGAATTGGCAAGGTTTTTTAAAACTCTTCGTTGAAAGTTTTCCCGAGTGGAACGCCCTTATTTTTGATCTTAGAAACCATGGCGAAAGCTCTAAGCACTTAGGTCCTTTCACGACGGAATCGGCTGCTTCAGATATCCCCAAAGCACTAGAAATTTTAATGATTGAACCGCAGGCTATTATCGGGCACTCATTTGGTGGAAAGGTCGCAAGCTTTGCCGCTGCAAAAATTCCTTCTTTGCGTCAGCTTTGGCTTTTGGATAGCTCTTTTTCCGCGCGGCCTGCGACTGGGCTTTTAGAGAGCACCCATAATTCTACGGCCTTTGATGTATTGCGGGTTTTAAGAGACCTTAAATGGCCTGCTGAAAGTCGTCGAAGTCTAGTGGAAGTCTTAAAAGCACATTCCTTGAGCGAGCAGGTTGCTTTATGGATGACGACCAACTTGGTGCAAAGTCCCGAGGGGCTAATGCTAAACTTTGATCCAGGCGAGTTAGAGCTGATGCTTCGCGATTTTGTGGCCATCGATTTGTGGGGCCTTGCAAAAGAACTTTCTATATCTCTTCAAATCCATCTCTTAAAAGCAGAACAAGGCTCCCGTTTAAATAAGGAAGATGAGGCTCGGCTTAACGCTTTAGATGGCCGGCACTATTTTCATGTCCTTAAAAACTCAGGACATTTTGTGCAAGTCGATAATCCTTCAGGTTTGATTGAACTAATGCGTCCTTTTTTTAGTTAAAAAAGATTTGGATTAATTTCTCTGTCTTTTTCGGTGTTTAAAAAAACAAAGCCTAATAATTTTTGATCTTTAAAGCTGCAAAATGACTACTCGCATGCTAGATATCTCAGAAATCATTTATGTAATGGAAATATGAAATAAAAGTAGGCTGCTTAACCCATTAACTTGTTAATTTTTATCGTGTGCGGCTTGCATTTTTCGAAGATTTCCTGATAAAGATATGCGCGTTTAGGGCGATACATTAACGCGTTTTTGAAGACAAATTATTGATGGCAATCATACGTGATATGTCTAATGTTATGGTTTAAGGAGAAATTCTGCGATGGCATCTCGTTCAGCTGAAAAAGCTTTAACGCAAGCTCAAGAAAAAGAGCTCATAAAATTATTAGAATTAAAACGTATGGAGTTAGTAAATCGTTTGAAATCTCGTCGTCCTAGTGCCGCATCTGAACAAGTACCCGGTGATGAAGCCGACCAAGCAGCAGATGATGCTGAAGTATCATTAGAAACTCGCTTAATGGATCGCGATGCAAAGTTATTAAGAGAAGTAGACCGTGCTTTGGAAAAAGTGCACGATAATTCCTATGGCCTTTGTGAAGGTACTGACGAGCCCATCGGCTATGCTCGCTTAAAACTTCGACCTTGGACTCGCTATAGCGTGACGTATAAAGAGGAACTTGAACGCGAAGAAAAAAGATCAGGACGAGAATAAATTTAAAGATCTAGCTTAATCCATGCGAAGTAATGCAAGCGATTGCATGCTTCGCATGTGTATTTTTGCAGGAGAAATTAATATTCTGACTGGGCGAGATTGCTGAATTTAGTAAATTTATTGTCGAAGCGGAGCGAAACTTGGTAGGTAGGTCCGTTACGATTTTTCGCAATAATGAGCTCTGCAATATTCTTTTTATCTTCGGGCGTTTTATCCCGCAGATAATATTCTTCCCGATACAAAAAGCCAATCACGTCGGCATCTTGTTCGATGGCGCCTGATTCTCTAAGATCGCTCATCATCGGTCTTTTATCGACGCGAGATTCAACACCACGATTTAACTGAGAGAGAGCAATGACAGGAATGCTTAGTTCACGAGCAATGCTTTTTAGTCCTTTTGAAATTTCTCCGACCTCAACGGCTTTGCTTTCAAAACGATTGGGGGCTGACATTAGCTGCAAATAATCGACGATGACCATCTTAACGCCCTGTTGATGCACTAGTCGGCGCGCTTTGTTGCGTAAATCACCGATGCTTAAGGTGGCAGTTTCATCGATATACATGGGCGCTTCTGCCAAATGTCCTGCGGCTTGCGTAAGACGCTGATAATCTTGAGCCTTTATGAAGCCCGAGCGCAATTGTGAAAGATCAATTTCGGCATAGGCGCCAATCAAACGATTAAAGAGTTGTTCCGCGCCCATTTCCAACGAGAAAAAAGCCACCGGGAATTTTTCTTCAATGCTGGCGTATGAAGCAATGTTTAAAACAAAAGCCGTTTTCCCCATGGAAGGGCGTGCCGCAATGACAATAAGTTCACCAGGATGAAACCCGGCCGTGATTTTATCGAGGGCCGTAAAGCCCGAGGGAAGACCTGTCACGGCTTTTTTATTTTCGATGAGGGCCGTGTAGGTTTCCAGCGCAATTTTCGACAGATCCTTCAAAGAGATGATGCCTTTTTTGGCGGTCGACTCTCTAATGGACATGATTGCTTGCTCAGCCTCATCAATAACTTCTGAAACTTCTTGAGTCTGTGAATAAGCTTTTTCAGTAATAGTCTTAGCGGCAGCTATCAATCTTCTGAGTGCAGATTTTCCTTTCACCAATCGAACATAACTTTGAACCGCAGCAGCCGTGGGTAAAAACTCCTCGATCACACTCAAGGTATTGGCGCCAATGGTTTCAAGCTGCCCATGCACCATCAAATAATTAGCGACGGTCACGGTATCGATAGGCTCATTCTTTTCGTAAAGCGCAAGCATCGCTTCAAAGATCGATTGATGGTGGGGATGGTGGAAATCCTTGGCATTAAGCCCTTCTCCGCGTACCGCCTCCATGGCATCAGGATCGATTAAAACACTACATAAAATACCTTTTTCTGCATCAAAGGATTGAGGAGGCCGATGCTTGCCCAAGACTTCGTCCATAGAGGTAAAGCCTAGCGAAGCTTCACCATCTCTTTTACGAGAAAAAATCTCGTCTATGGGCACGTGGTCTGACACCGTTAGATCCTCTCAAAAAAAATTCAAAAAGCATTCTTCATTGGGGCCCGCGAGTTTTAATTTCTCTCTTGCCTTTTTTCTTATCTCAACCACAATATAGAGCTATGCAACTTAAAAAATTTAGCCCTGCGGCACAAAAAGTTCTTATTCAATGCCAAGCCTTGGCAAAAAGAAACCACAATCACTTGGTGGAACCCGAGCATTTGGCGCTCGCATTAGTTATGACCATTGAAGTGAGAGAACTTCTAGATAAAAAAAACCTGGATTACAAGTCGCTGGAAGGCGCTTTACTGGAATCTTTGCATAAACTTCCGGTGAGCCTTGCGATTGAGACATCATTTTCTGGCCGTTTAATCCAGGCGCTAAGCGCTTCCGAGGCACTTTCGATCGCTAAAAATCATGAAACTATTTTAGTAAGTGATATCTTTTTAAGTTTGCTTGAAAATAAAAATAAATATGGCGCACTTGGTGCAGTTTTAGCACAATACTTTTTAGATGATAAAAACAGCGCAAAAAATAGCGATAAAAGTTCTGTCTTATCCGATAAAAAATCTACATTTTTGGAATATGTTGAAAATATTAATAGCCAAGTGAAGAACAATGCCCTCGATCCTGTCTTTGGTCGCAGCGATGAATGTGAGCGGGTGGTGCAGATTTTATCACGTAAAACGAGAAATAATCCTTTGCTTATCGGTGAGCCGGGCGTGGGTCGCACTTCCATCGTTTATGCTTTGGTTAATCGTATAGTCAAGCAAGAAGTTCCTTCGTTTTTGATTACCAAAGAAATTCTTAATCTCGACATAAGCGCGTTGGTTGCAGGCACAACCTTGCGGGGTCAGTTTGAAGAACGCATGCGCAAAATTATGGAGGAGTTTTCCCAAAGCCCGGGACAATACATTTTGTTGGTGCGCGATTTAAGTTTGCTCATCGGTGCCGGAGGAGAGGGAGCTTCTGATGCTGCAAATTTAATCAAACCGAGTCTTCGAAAAGGCGACATTCAAATGATTGGGCTTATCAGCCCCGAGCTCTATAAAAAACGCATCGAGCATGACCCCGCCTTTGAACGTTTTTTTCAGCCTATTTGGATTGATCCTCCAAATCCGAGCGAGGCTTATGAAATTTTAGCGGGACTCAAAGAAAACTATGAACGCTTTCACGGGGTCTTTATCGACGATGATGCTTTAAAAGCCGCCATCGATTTGGGCTCTAAGCATTTTAATGGCCGCGTTTTACCCGAAGTGGCCTTGGATATACTCGATGAGGCGTGTGCACGCCATCGCATCGCTATGGATAAAAAACCTGCGCCTCTCCTTAAAATGGCCAAGGATATTCACGAACTTAAAATAGAGGTGCGGACTTTGGAGGCAAAAGGTTCGAAGGCAGGTACCGAAGCTAAAAAGAAGCGGCTCTCGAAACTTATGGCAGAGGAGAAAAAACTCACCGAAACTTTTGAAAACGAACTTTCATTGGTTGAAAGCATGCGCGCCTTAAAAACTGAGATCATGCTTGCAGAGCAAAAAATCGCCAAGACGCGAGAACAGCAAAACTCTGAAGAAGGCGCGAATATTGCCAACAACGAGTTTTTATCGCTGCAAAGCTTGCTTAAAGAAAAGTCCGCTGCTCTTTCGGCTATCAAAAAATCGGCACGTTTGATTGAACCGACGGTAAAGCGCGATGATATTGCTTTTGTAGTTTCCCAGGAAACGGGCATTCCTGTACAAAAAATGCTGCAATCCGAACGTGAAAAATTGCGCGTCATGGAAGAAATTTTAGGCGCTAAAGTTATTGGCCAGAGTTCCGCCGTTGCTGCTGTTTCGAGCGCAATTCGACGAGCGCGCGTGGGGCTTAAAGATCCTAAAAAACCCATTGGTAGTTTTCTCTTCTTGGGGCCAACGGGAGTGGGAAAAACCGAGCTTGCTCGCACCTTAACGAGTTTTCTTTTCGATGATGAGCGCGCCATGGTGCGTTTTGATATGTCGGAATTTATGGAGCGCCACTCGGTCGCGCGTTTATTGGGCTCGCCGCCAGGCTATCAGGGCTCTGACGAAGGGGGCCAACTTACTGAGGCTGTGCGGCACAAACCATTTTCCGTGGTGCTTTTTGATGAAATCGAAAAGGCTCATGTCGACGTATTAAATATACTTTTACAAGTGCTTGATGAAGGGCATTTGACCGATAGTAAAGGGCGTTTGGTTCATTTTAATAATACGGTTATCATTATGACCTCAAACATCGGTTCCGATATTTTGCTTGAAGCGTCAGAAATGAGCAAAGAGCGAGTGCGTGAGCTGATTATGGCTCGTTTGCTTGAAAGTTTGCGGCCGGAGTTAATAAATCGTATCGATGAAGTTATTTTATTTGATGCCATCGATATGGCTGGTGCGCGTGGCATTGTTGACTTATTGCTTGCGAGTATGCAAAAAAGACTGAGTCTTGAGGGATTTCAGTTAAGCATGAGTGAGGCGGTCAAGGATCGTCTCTTGAAAGAAGGGTATAGTCGGGAATTCGGTGCTCGCCCTTTAAAACGCGCCATTCAACGCCTTATTGAAACGCCGCTTGCTAATTTGTTGGTGGCATCACCCTTTCGAAAAGGCGATAGCATTGAGCTTCAGCTAAATGACAGCGGTGAGATCGAAGTCCATAAAAAAATCTGACTTAATCAGGTTTTTTCTTTCCTACAGATTTCTTAGGAATGTATTCGATAAAAAGTTCAGCTTTGTCGTTGAAGGAATTATCTTTCGTCACAAATTCCATACTTGCTGTTTGTCGACGAAAGGGCTCCTTAATGAAGCCAACACGTATTTTTTGACGATCTCCTACAACTCCTTTTTTAGCCAACGAAAAATTCATAGGAAATATTCTGATGTTGTCGTCATAGATGCGTGCTTCAACTAGTACTGGTTCGTCACCGACATTTCTTAGCTCGATTTCCTGGTCATCATCCTTGTTGCGCGTGAAAACAAGGTAAGAGCGATCTAATTCTAAAAGCCCGGTGGCTACTGGTTTTTTCAGACTCTGAAGTGCAGCGCCGGTATCGAGAGCCAAAGCTCCACATATTTTTGGCGTCGTGCAGCAAAGATTGACGCAGTCGAGTTTCTCGCCCTCATTCTCTTTGGATAGACAATAATTTTCGCATGAAAGGGGCTTTGCGCTGGAGCTTAAATAATACTGCGCCATTTTTGTGCTGAGTTCAGGATGAAGTGCCTTCATTAAAGAAATACTGCCAGCCGCAAAAGCAGCGCTAAGCGATGTACCGCTCACGGTCTTTTGGAAGGCGGGATAGGCGAATTGTATGGCTTCTCCCGGCGCCAAAAAGTTAACGGAGGTGCCCCAGTTACTGAATTTTGAACGGCGGCCATGCTCATTCAGAGCGCCAACATTTATGAGTCCCGGAACTTGGCCAGGAAAAAAATTATTGGCATTTTCCTTATTATTGCCTGCGGATGCCACGACGATGATGTTCTTTTCGTTGATAGCCTCCATCATTGATGCGAAAAATTGCAATAACTCAGGGGCATTATTGGCAAATGGCAAAAGCAAAATATCAGCTTTTACTGCAGGTGCCTCTGCCGAAACTTTATCGGGACAGGGAATGAGGCTTTCGGTGCATACATTGATACCTGAGGCATAAAGTGCTGCTGCCATGGTCTGTGCATGGCCGCGTGAAGGTCGCGAAACTGCCATAAGTTTGGCCTTAGCATCCATGCCGGCAGAAAATCGAGGCTGATTATTACAAGCGCCTAAGGCGAGCAGCATATATTCGCCGTGAGGCACTTGTATTTGCTCCTCTTCTTGCATGGTAAAAGGCTCAAGCAATTCTACGCGGGACATACAGGGCCTGAAGCGCTGAGCAAATAAAAATGAGTTTTTATAAAGAAAATCGTCGACAATGGCCACGCTCACTTTTGCTGAGCCTTCGCTTTGCGCCCACGCAAGCGGCATATTCAAGCTGAAAGGTTCTCCTTCGCGAGGCTGAAGGTGCCATTGGTGAGAGAATTTGGGATTGTCAGGGAGAATCGCCGTTTCTAAAACAAAATTATGATGAGCATCAAGAACATAAGGATGTTCTTGTAAAGAGCTAAGCCTTAGTTGATCCAGGTCAGCAGAAGGAGAATCTAGCGCAATAATTCTTGGCTCCGAGTTTTTCTTCGCTACCAAAACCCAATTAAGCAAAGGCAAAACTGGTTCTAAATCCAGGGGCTCAAGAATCTCATCGAGGTGGAGGACTAGGTTTTCATCAAGCAAAATAAGATATTGGCCACTAATAATATTTTGGTGTGCCTTAGTTGCGGGCGGCGCAAAATCTAGATCCTGGGGCTGCTGAGGAAGCTTTTGCCCCCGCGCTACAAAGAGGAAAATCCCGAGCGCAAAAAGAAAGGTTGAGAAAAGCACATTGAAAATAAGTGAAAATTTTCTGAAAGACATGATGATTCCATGAGCTAATAACTCTCTGATTTAGGATAGCGCATAAAAGAGGGTACTAGACAAGAAAATACTAATGCTCAAAGGTAGCACGGATTGTAGCAATCTTTAGGGCCAGGAGTGCGGATGACATATTCAAAATGCATGCACCTGAAAATTGATCGCGAATTTCCTGAACCTAGAATTATTTCGCATGCAGTTGCAGTCCTGGAACGAGGCGGCGTGCTCGCTTATCCTACTGATACAAACTATGGTATAGGCTGTGCGATTTATGAAAGCGACGCTATTAATCGTGTGCTTAAGCTTAAAAACCTTGATAAAGATCACCTATTATCGATTATTTGTCCTGATCTCTCCGACATTGCTCGCTATGGCATCTTAGAGAATAACGCTTATCAAATTATGAAGCGGCATCTGCCCGGGCCCTATACCTTCATTTTGAAAGCCACTCCCGAAGTCCCCAAAATTTTTCGGAGTGCGCGCCAGACTGTGGGTATTCGTGTGCCCGATCATCCCGTGGTCTTGATGATGGCACGTATTTTTCGCAAACCCATCGTTTCAACTTCCACCGTCGTCGACAATCGCATTTGCCGCAATGGCACAGAAATATACCGTGAATTCGGTCATGGCCTCGATGTCATACTCGATAGCGGAGAAATTGAACCCAAAGATTCCACCGTGATTGATCTTAGCGGACCTTATCCGGTTCTTCAACGCCAAGGCGCTGGCGATATTAGCGGTATTGTCGTCTAAATTCTTTTAAGCTGTGCCTAAATCATGCCGAAATAAAAACTTTTAGTGAGTCGTTAGCTGCCTTCAGTAGAAATTCTGCTTAACGAGCGAAGGGCTGGCATGAGACTCTCATTAACTATTCTATTCGCCATGGCTGTTTTCCTTTCAGGCTGTGGATGGTTGGCCAAGGAATTTCGCCAAAAAGAAATTGCTGATGGTTTATCTCGACTGTCGGTCCAATATATGTCCGCCCTCGTCAGCGAGGCTAATAAAGAAATTGATTTCGGAAACAAGGCCAAAGTTATTATTGAGCCTTCAGAAGATCCTAAGGAACACGGCAAAGGTCGCGTTATTTGGGAGCTTAAGGATGTGGAAGTAAATTATCCTGAAGAGATCCATTTTTATAAGGATTGTCAGGGTAATAAGGCGTTTTGGCGAGGAAAAGCTATTATCAATGCAAGAAAAATTCTTTATGGCCGCCTTACTCAGAATGAAAAAAGTCCCGTCATTCCGGATCCGGGGAGTCTTCGCATTGAAGTTGAAGCAAGGGTCGAGAATCTTTTGGTATATTTTCCTGGCAAAGGCGGCCGCTTAGAAGTAGAGAGTGGCACTTTTATATTTGAGGCATACCCCCGCCTGGCGCAAGGGCCCACAGGAATGCGTGTGGTGCCAACTTCTAATACTCGCTTTAGTAAGGTGCGATTAAAAAATGTGAAGGGCAAGCTTTTTTCGAGCGAAGTTGATCTGCCAGTCGAAATCGATGACGCAGATTTAGAAGCCCAAGTGGGCATTGGCGATGATGGTAAGGAAAACGAGCTTTCCGGCCACATTACTATTTTCGGTAATCGTCATGAAGTCCCTTTTGACGGTAAGGGCCTTGACCCAAGCTATAATGCCGATGATTTTGTCGCATCATTTGCATGCACTGAAGATCTTAAAAGAGGCCTATCTTATGAGCACATTGCCCTCGAAAAGCGCCTTGCCCCTGCGATTGCAGGCTTTAGCGCACGAGCTCTTGGTTATGCTGCAGGCGAGCTTGAAAAGAATGCAGAATGTGGATTTTTGAGCGCTGGGGTGGTGAATACTTTAGAGCTTCAGGGAAAAGTAGGCGAGAACGGACACTTCGTCGCTACTCTTCCTGAAGAATGCGTGATTAAGTTTGCGCAGTTGCAGACTGCTCCGAATTGTTTTGGTGAAGCAAATATAATTGATGGCACCATTATCGTCAAAAAAGCGCGAAAAATTATAAACGGCTTTGTCATTGGCACCGGCCAAGAATTGGATAGAGCGAAGAAATTATTTCTTGATAAACTGGCAGCTAAATTAGCAATAGAAGAATTATCGTCGTCATTTCCGAAGATAGTTATTCCAAAAAGTGTGCAGCCTATAGAAATCATTCTCGAAGCCGATCTTTCCCAGTTAACGATTAAAGAAATTTGTTTGAATGAAGGCTCTAAAAACGATCCAGAACATTGCACCAAAAAGAAGATCGACCGCATGATGTTTTCAGGACTTGAAGGTCATGTCAAAGGCATTCTTAGGCCCTATTTAGCCAAGGATTTGCGGGAGGAGAGCCAGGCAAAAAATACTTGTTCCATTCCCACTCCGATAAGCGAAGCAAAAATTGATATATCGAGCCTCAGCGCTTCCATATATAGAGGCAAAAATACGGTACATTTTTTGGTGAATGGTTCTTATGAATTAATAAATGGGCGTATCAATGACAAAGAAAACATATTGCGTGGCTACATTGATTTTGGCTCGGATCACATTGCTTTTCAAAGTGGTGAGAAAGATCATCAAGAGCTCGATACTACTTATTCTTGGGACGATTTTAAAAGAGGATTTTTATCATGCACTTCCACCATTGAGCTTCCCTTGAGTGATGAAGAATGCATTCCCGAAGATCTTTTAGCAGAAGATGTAGCGCGCTTAGTAGTGAGAAATTCCGGTGCGTTTTTGAAAGTAGGAAGCTCATCAGAAATTCCCAATAGTTTTAGCTCGTTGCGTGCAATAAGCTCGCGCGAGTTAAAGGATGACGGAAAGATACTCATCTTAAGAGCAAGAAATAAGAGTGAAATTAATCTTTCGTCAAAAAAGATACATCGGAATGTTGATGCTCACCACAATGAATTTATTATCGATGGTGCACTCGCGAAACTCGAGGGCAAGCTTGTGCGTAGTGGTGAGCCAATAAGCACGCCGCAAGGATTTTGGTCGAATCTAAATCCTCTCAATAGTCGATTTGGCGAGGCTATTTCTGCACGAATTCATGATAAACAAGAATTATTTGTGCGACCAACCAGAGCGCAATCGACGAATATTTCTTTGAGTGCCGATATGAAAGATTTTAGCGTGAAGGAAATTATAGTTAATGAGGAAGAAGGACCTTATTTAATTTTACATAATGGAACTTTAGAAATTGAAGCGCGGCCAGTGATGGGCATCGACAAACGAACAAGTAATGATGCGAATCCTTCCTATTCAATTGTGACGCCTGTCATAGAATTTGATGCGATAACCGTGCGAAAAAGTGAGGCACGTATTCAAAGCCCAGTGATGAATATCCCACTCTTCATAGAATCCGCAGAGCTTTATGCCATGAACGGTTTTTACGAAGGACGCGGCAATAGCGTATCGGGTACACTACGTTTCTATGTGGGCAAAGCTAGGTCATCAAAACCCATCGAATATAAGTTCAATGGACTCAAGCTCATAAAGGATTTTTCCCAAGAAAAATTCGATGCTACTTATGCCCATACCCCTTATTTGAAAGAAGTCATCGCACCTTAATACGCGCTTAGGTTTCGCGGAATATCACCTACATGCGGGAACTTATATATTAGCTTCTTGAGGACGAGCATGCATTTATTAGGTCGAGCCAAAGCTATTGAATCGTTGAGTAAAAAAGAAAAATCTTTGCGGCTTTGTCACAATCAGAGTTTGCCCGCTTACTATGAAAGAATGAAGCTTTTGGCCAAAGAGAATAGCCAACACCTTGATGGGCCTAGTGGTGAAGCAGTGGAACATTCGCGCCCTGACAGTAATTTGAGTCCGAGTGAGCTGTTTTTTAACCGCGAACTAAGTTTTTTGGCTTTTAATGAACGCGTTTTAGCGCAGGCCAAAGATACCAAATGGCCCTTGCTGGAACGGCTAAAATTCCTTGGTATTTCATCAACCAACCTTGATGAATTTTTTGAAACGCGAGTTTCGCTTTTGCGCAAACAGCGCTCCGCTGGTGTGCTCAGCATTGAGCCAGATAATCGTAGTCCCCAGGAAGTATTGCGTCTCATCAGCAGTGTGACCAAAGATTTCGTTAAATCCCAATATCAGACGCTAAATAATGTGCTTCTTCCTGAGCTAGCGGCTTTGGGAGTGGTCATAGTGCCGCCAGAACTTTGGAACAAAGAGCAAAAGCAATGGCTTAAAAAATATTTTGAAAGCCAAATCTTGCCGGTTTTAAGCCCATTAGGACTTGATCCCGCGCATCCCTTTCCGCGAGTTTCGAATAAGAGTTTAAATTTTATTGTGGAGCTCGACGGAAAAGGCGCTTTTGGCCGCAATGTAAAAGTGGCCATTGTTCCTGCACCGCGAATATTGCCGCGCGTCATTGCTTTGCCGCAGCATGAAAATTCAGGCATTCATCACTTCGTATTACTCGCTGATCTTTTACGTGCTTTTATGGTGGAGCTCTTTTCTAATATTGCCGTAAAAGGCGTCTATCAATTTCGTGTGACAAGAAACAGCAATCTTTTCGTCGATGAAGAAGAAATTGATGACTTAATGAAGAGCTTAGCATGGGAATTACCGTCGAGAAAATATGGCGAAGCAGTGCGACTCGAAGTAGAAGAGACGTGCAGTGATAGCCTTAAAGAATTGTTGCTTAAGCAATTTAAACTCAGTACGGAAGAACTATATCTGGTCAATGGCCCGCTTAATCTTAATCGTCTGGTCGCTATTTATGATTTAGTTGATTTGCCCCAACTAAAATTTGACCCCATCATTCCTTCCGTTCCAAAAGTATTATCGACAACGCCGAAAATATTCGAAGCCATTAAACAACAAGATTTCTTATTGCATCATCCCTATGAATCATTTGCATCGGTACAAGATTTTTTGCGGCAAGCGGCGAATGATCCATCGGTATTAGTTATCAAACAAACGCTCTACCGGACTGGTCATGATTCAGTTCTGGTTGAATATTTGACGGAAGCTGCGAAGAAGGGGAAAGAAGTAACGGTAATTGTTGAGCTACGCGCTAAATTCGATGAAGAAGCAAATATCAATTTAGCTGGCCGCTTGCAGGAAGCCGGTGCTCACGTGTCCTATGGCGTAGTGGGCTATAAAACCCATGCAAAAATGTTGATGATTGTGCGAAGAGAAGGTGATTCGATTCGACGCTATGTCCATTTGGGCACGGGTAATTATCATGAAAAAACTGCACGGGTGTATACCGACTTTAGTTTTTTCACTGCGGACGAAGATATCGGAGAAGATGTACATCAGATTTTTCTGCAAATCACGGGTCTTACTAAACCAAGTAAGATGAAAAAATTGCTGCATGCTCCTTTTACGATGCGTAAAAAATTCATGGAGCATTTGGAAAATGAAATCCTCAATAAAAGAGCGGGCAAAAAGGCACACATTATGGCTAAAATGAATGCCTTAACTGATCCTGAGATGATTCAAGCACTGTACCGAGCATCCAGTGAAGGCGTTTCTATTGACCTCATTGTGCGAGGGATCTGTGCGCTGCGTCCTCAGGTCCCGGGTCTTTCGGAGAATATTCGCGTTACTTCGATTATCGGCCGCTTTTTAGAACACGCACGCGTGTATTATTTCTATAATGATGGCGAAGAGATTTTATATCTTTCGAGTGCAGATCTAATGCTACGTAATCTAAGTCAGCGTGTAGAAGTAGCCTTTGCAATCGACAATGAGCGGCTAAAAAAACGAGTGATAAAGGAAGTATTCTCACTCACCTTTGAAGATAATCAAACGGCCTGGCTTTTAGGTAGCGACGGAATCTATAACAAAAAAGAACCTAAAGAAAATGAAGAAAAAATTTCATTACAATCTGTCTTAATCAGTCGATTAACAGGTACACGCTAGCGAAAATATACCAGAATTAAAAGTTTCTCTCTCCACGCAGACTCCCTTACTGGCTTTAATGAGACTTTTTGCTGAAGACATTTTAAAAAAGGTAGTACCGCGCTTTTTATATCGTGTAAAAATTGTTAGCAGCATTTATAAGCTGAGTTCTTGATGGGGAACACCGGGAGCTAGTGTGACATTTCTTGAAGAAGATTTTTTGACAAAGACCAATGCACTCATCGATGCGCGTCTCCATGTCGATGATAGAACAATAACACCCAATCAAGTCGCAACTATTATTGCGCGTCATTTATGTGCGGCACCAAGTGCTAAACGAGCTCGTCCCCGCGTTTGTTTTTATTATCACAGTTTGTTTAGTAATCATGAAGATGAAGCAATAATTCCCATTGGTGTTGCCGCCGAATTTATTCATGCGGCGAGTCTTCTTCACGATGATGTTATAGACGAAGCCGAAAGGCGTCGAGGACAAAAAACGGCCAATGCTGTTTTCGGAAATGCGCAAGCGGTATTGGGGGGCAATTTTTTGCTCACGCAAGCTTTCGATATTCTAAGGCCTTATGAGCGGCAATTAATCGATAAAGCCATCGAAGTAGTGCGAGAAATGACGGTTGCGGCCATTTTAGAGATTAATAATCGTGCCTCACTCGACTTGAGTCTTAGTTCTTGGCGGGCAGTGGCACAAGGAAAAACCGGTATACTTTTTGCGTGGTGCGGTTGGGCTGCGGCGCTCAATCAACGACGACACGAAGACGCTGAGCGTTTATGGAAGCTTGGTTTTCGTATTGGCAATATTTTTCAGATGGCCGATGATTTAAAAGATTTTAATGGTGATGGAAATCTTAAAGAAATTGCCAAAGATATTCGTAATAAAGAAGCTTCTTTGCCCTTAATCTTGGCCATCAATAGCGATGTTGCTATTAAAAATGAATTTGCCAAAAAATTTGCCAAAGATTCCCTTAGTGATAACGATGTAGATTTCTTAAAAAAATTAATTTTAAATTCATCTGCTATTGAAGAGAGTAAAGCCCATATTAAAAATGAGCTTTTAGCGATTGAAGATACCTTGAGTGTTTACCAAGGATCAACAGGCAAAATGGCTCTTGATCATTGGATGAAAGAACTTGCGACAAATATTTAAAGCGAAGCTTTAGCGCGTGGTCGCGCATGTTTCTCGACGTGCGCAATAATTGCATCGGCAACGTCTTTCTTGGTGGCGGCTTCAACGCCTTCAAGACCAGGCGAAGAATTTACTTCAAGAACCAACGGCCCCCGATTCGATCGAATGAGATCCACGCCGGCAACACTGAGTCCCATTGCATTTGCCGCCTTGATGGCAATTTTACGTTCCTCAGCACTAAGTTTTACCGGCAGAGCAGAACCACCCAAATGTAGGTTCGCGCGAAACTCGCCTACCGCTGCAACTCTTTGATACGCTGCTACGCATTTATCACCAACGATAAAGCAGCGTAAATCAGTACCATTTGCTTCCTGAATAAATTCCTGCACCAGAATATTTTCACGCAGGTGTTTAAACGCATTAATAACACTTTTAGCTGCATTTTTGGTTTCAGCCAGAATGATGCCTTTTCCTTGAGTGCCTTCCAATAGCTTCACGATAAGAGGGGCACCTCCCACCATCTTGATAAGATCTTCGGTATCTTCTGCTGAGCTTGCGAACCCAGTCGTGGGAAGCGGAATAGATTTTTGAGCAAGCAATTGAAGCGAACGCAACTTGTCGCGCGAGCGAGAGATGGCGACGGAAGAATTTAAACAATAAATACCTTGCGATTCAAAATGTCGTACTACGGCCGTTCCATAAAAAGTGATCGAGGCGCCAATACGTGGGATCACCGCGTCGACATCGTTAATAGACTCGCCCCCACGGTAATGAATGCCATTTTCAGTCTGTGAAATATTCATATAACAGCGAGTAGTATCAAGAATACGAACAACATGGCCGCGAGCAATGCCTGCTTCGACGAGACGCTCGTGGGAATATAAATCAGGATTACGTGCCAAAATAACTATTTTCATTTCTCACCAATAAGATGTTGAAAAAGGGGGCGGCCCTGTAAATGGGACTTTCCAGGATCGATCAAAAAATGTTTGCGTAGTGCTAGCCTGCCAAGTAGCATTCGAAAGCGCAAAGGGGAGCGGTCGCTCAGGGTTATTTCGGTCGTAAAGCTAAGTTTTCCCACGGTTATTTTCGTGGCAATAACATAACGATGCTCTTTAAGACCATTTGAGCTCATGACATTTCTTTGAGCGATTAAGGGGGCTTTACAAATTTTGGACGCTTGTAAATCATTTTGATGCGGAAATACTTTGAATCTAATAAATTGCTCGCCCTGATACTCACTCACACTCAAAATTTGAGCATGCAACGCAGAAGTAGCAGCGCCTGTATCAATTTTTGCTTTGATTTCTTTTATATTAAGCTCGGGAAGAGCACACCACTCTTTCCAGCCGATACACAATTTTTCTTTCTTAGTTTTTATTTGGGTCATTTTGTTTATGCCTTTGTGAAGTCCGATAATCTTTTAGTTTATCCTGACCCACAAAAATTGACGAGTAGCGAGCTATTTTCGTATTTTTCCTCGAGTTTTTTCGCGAACAAAAATTCCCGTACTGAGCCAAAATAAAGAGCGTTGTTCATCGCCAAAAAGCATAAACTTTTTGCCGTCTAAGGAGCTAAAATCGACTGCATCCTTGTCGGTCGTCATTTCCTGTTTTTCGCGAGCAATGCGCGCAAAACTAATATCTGCATTTTTATCTGGCATCCCCTTGGGGCTAACACCCTTCAAGCCACGATCAGTCAGGAAACGCAGGCCGCCATTAATATTTTGATCGTAAATGGACATAGTTTGGAAGCTTAAAGGGGCGGGAAGGCCCTCTGGCTGCACGCCTTTAAAATGCGCTAGGCCTCCTGTGTTCTCATTGCCCAGAGCTTCAAGACCGACGAAATAGTGGTTGATGCCATTATCATTAAAACTGCCGATAAGCTTTATTTTATTATTAGTATTTGTCCAGTGAATATCAGAGCCATTGTTTACAGGGGCTAAAACCCCTCTTTCATCAGGGCTTAGAGCCATGAGTTGCTCATTCCACGCAGAAATACCTTTGTTAGGAAATTCCCAAACGCCGTTTTCTGAGGCCAATAATAAATCGCCAGAGAAAGTAGTTCCTGCCATTAACCAAACTTCATTGAGATCTTTGTCCGGAGCAAGTTTAGTAAGAAGGCGTCGTGGCGCACTTGTTCGTGATAGAGCGCCAGCCGCATCTTTTAAGAAAACCATGTTGGGGCTTTCAAGGCCAAAGACTAATGTACTGCCGAAAATGGTTGGGAGCACTTTCGCAAAAATTATTTTCTCATTTTTAGCGATATCATCAACGTGATTGTAGGGATCGCGGCTAAATTGCCCGCGTCGATAATGTAGTGCAGTATCTATGCCCCACACTACCGCATCGTCTTTAATAATAAGTATTTTATTTTTGTCGACGATAACAGTGCCATCTTCGGTTGCAAGCAGCATCTCGCATTCATCGACTTTGCTATTCCATCTAAGTTCAGTCGGATTTCCAATGGCTCCAAAACCTTTTAGCGCTTTGCTTGGCTTGGCTCGCAAGATGGTATTCTCTTTAAATCCGAATTTCATCCAGTTTTTGCCTAAGTCCTCACTAAAGTAGATGCCATTTTTCTCCGTATCAGTGCTTCTAAGAATTAGGTAGAGATTTTTTTTATTGTTGCTTGCTACTAAGTGTCTTATTTCATGAGCATCCGCATTAATAGGTAAAGGGATCTTAGTCCAAATATAGATATCAGTATCGGGTGCTTCCTCTTTGGCTTGAGACCGACGGAAGCTAAACTTGGGCAAGGCTATTTCTTCCTCCTGGTTTTCTTCTGTAGGCATGTCTGATGGAGCGTATTTCGAAATCGAGGATGATTTTTGAAGCTTGTTTTTAGCCTTAGGCGTAGCCGCGCTACAGCCTGTAAAAAGACCTAAAAAGCCCAGATTAAAAAAAAAATTACCAAAAGGCGATTTAACACAATGCCTCCTCATGGACGAAAATCATCAGCGGATGTACTTAAAAGTTAAGTTCAAAAGGAGCTATTCACGTCGGAAAATAGTTCAAGTGAACGCCGAAATTTGCTTTTGCCTTATTATATAGAATACTTTTAATGTAAAGGCCTGATAATTTAATGCTTAAGTTTGGCGAGGTGGGCTCCTTTTTTAAGTTTCACAAAAAGTGCCTTTACTTAAAATCGTGGTGAAGAATGAAACATGTGCTCTCGAGTTTTTTGCTCGAACATTTTCCGGAATTGGCAACTCCCATATACGGCATGCCGGCTTGGTATTGGGCCAGTATATGTTTGGCGCTCATCATCGCCGTGCTCGCCGCAGGCTTTTTGAAAAAACCATTGGGACATTTAGTCGCCTTTTTGTCTCATCAGAAAAATGCCGATAAAAGACTTTTTATTGAAAAGTTAAATGGCCCCATACGTGTTTTTGCCACCATCGTTATTTTTATGGTGTTAAGTCTTTTTATTAAAGATCCAGACCAAAAAGATCCAACGGTTTCCGTCGCCATAAAATTGGCTGTTTTCTTAGGTTTTACCTATTTATTCTATCGTTTGATTGACCTTGGTTTTACGCGCATGATTCGCAATAACCAAAGTCCTCGTTCACGTGTAGGCTTGGTTTTGCCTCTTGGACGACGTGTTGCAAAAACGCTTTTGATAACCTTGGCCTTTTTATTAATTCTTAGTCAGTTCGGCGTCGATGTTTCAGCCTTTCTCGTTGGGCTTGGGGTGGGCGGTTTGGCCATCGCTTTGGCAGCGCAAAAGATTTTAGAAAACCTTTTTGGCGGCGCAGTTCTTTCTTTAGATCAGCCTTTTCAAGTAGGCGATTATTGTAAGTGCGGTGACATTCTAGGCTATATCGAAGAGATTGGCATCCGTTCCACCCGTATAAGAACACTCGATCGTACCCTCGTTTCTATTCCCAATTTCAAGCTGTCGGAAATGCACATTGAAAATTACATGGAACGCGAAAAGATTCGCCTCTACACCATATTTAAAGTGGATTTGTCGACGCCACTTTCGCAATTGCAAGAACTGCTATCAGAATTCGAGCGCATACTTTTGTCCAATGATAATTTTTATCAGGACGTTTATCGTATACGCCTAATCGCCATTACGGATTTAGGCTATGAAATAGAAATATATTCCTTTGCCAAAACCATAGAATGGAAAGTGTTTGCGGCCATGCGCGAAGAGCTATTTTTTAGCTATTTAGCGAAGATGGAAGAGCTTGGTATTAAGTTTGCGTTCCCCAGCCAAGACATTTATCTTCAACATCAGAAACACCCTAGCACGCGATTTCCTTCAACTGAGGATGGACGCTAAAAGGTGCGCCGGTTTTCGCGCGAATTTCTTCTACGCTATGCCCAGGAGCTATTTCTTCTAGGCATAGCTGTGGGCGAACTGAGAACACTGCTAAGTCGCTGACGATAAGGTCCGTGCAAGCAATGCCGGTCAGCGGTAAAGTGCAGCGTTCGAGAATTTTATGCTCGCCGTCTTTGCTTACATGCTCAATCGCCACGATTACTTTTTTGGCACCAGCGACGAGGTCCATCGCGCCGCCCATGCCCTTCACTATTTTGCCAGGAATCATCCAGTTCGCGATATCGCCCTGGGCTGAAACCTGCATGGCACCTAAGACACTTAGATCAACATGTCCGCCTCGAATCATGGCAAAAGAATCGCTCGAAGAAAAAAAAGCGGCGCCCGGTATAGTTGTGATGGTTTGCTTGCCCGCATTAATCAAATCGGGATCTTCTTCGCCTTCAAAAGGAAAGGGCCCGATGCCTAAAAGACCATTTTCACTTTGAAAATACACTTGAAGGTTTGCTGCAACATAATTAGCAACGAGCGTAGGAAGCCCAATACCAAGATTGACGACAAAACCATCTTTAAGTTCTTTGGCAACACGTTGGGCAATTTGTTCTCGACTAAGCATTGATAGCTCCTTCACGGCGACGGATAGTTTTTTGTTCGATCCATTTTTGGTAATTTTCTCCTCGATAAACATGCTGCACGTAGGCGCCACACAAATGTACATGTTCAGGATCAATGGCACCCAAAGGCACGATTTCTTCCACTTCTGCAATGGTGATCTTTGCTGCAGTGGCCATAATCGGATTAAAATTACGCGCGGTTTTATTGAAAACTAAATTGCCGAATGGATCGGATGTTTTTGCCTTTACAAAAGCAAAATCAGCGGTGAGGGATTCCTCCAGAACATATTCTCTCTTGGCAAAACGTCGGATTTCTTTGGGCAGGGAGCTTTTTAAAATAGCGCCCTGACCGTCATAGAGCATAGGCAGCCCACCATCGGATACCAAGGTATGTACACCGGTGGCAGTAAAAAAAGCAGGGATGCCGGCACCGCCAGCGCGAATTTTTTCAGCGAGTGTGCCTTGGGGGACGAGTTCAACTTCGAGCTCACCGTTTAAAAACTGTGCCTCAAAAATTTTGTTCTCGCCGACATAACTTGCAATCAT
>JBPOIV010000030.1:0-12828 GCA_052034245.1 Myxococcota bacterium | reverse complement strand
TTTAAGAATAAATGCTTCAGTTAAGATATTAGTTGAAAAAAGTGTATGATAATGCGGAGATTTTATCATCTCTAAACGCTTATTTTTTGCTGATAATTTGGTAATAATATCCACAAGCGAATCACCTTTCTCAGAATTCACAATATAAGCAGAAAGGTTGGTATCAAAATGAACTTTTGCTTTCGGATTATTCTTGACGAATTTCTCGAAATAAGGGTCCCAACTATGCCCTCCCGAAAAACCATCTTGAGTGACTTTTCCTACGCTAATGTGCTCGAAATCTTCTTTAGAAACACTTACGTTGATTCTCTGTTTGACTTTATTTAAAAAACGTTGAACTCAAGAGTTTCAGCATGCAGCTGCAAAGTTAAAACATTCTGACTGATAAAAAGAAGGAAGGGTATAATATATTTTTTATAACTCACAATTAACCACTAATAAAAAGATTTAATATTGCAATATAAACCATCTATTTTATCAGTCAACACCTAAACACTAATTCTATCACCTTCAATCGATCAAAGGTAAAAACAATACTGTAACGGTCTTTTAAAGCAAAAAAAATGCACCATAACGGTGCATTTTTTCACAGGCTTTTATGTATTACTCGCCAGCAGCTGCTTTGAGTTTTGCGTGTACTTTCTCCGCTACTCGCTTCGCCACGTCAGCAGGAACAACACCAGATGCTATTAATGAGTCTTCAATTGGGTTTTCACTAGGTCGAACGACCGAAGACTTAATCATACCTGGAATTGCCATATGAGAGGCTTCAGAGCTAAAGTTGAGTGAATCGTTATTCAAAGAATTACCTGCAGTTGCCGCAGCCACAGGTATGTTGCCTAGTGCGGCTTCATTGACTAATTCTTTTTTAACTTCTTCGGCAATGGCAGCTTTAACTGCTGCAGGCTCAGCACCTTTGCTGAAAATCTTACCAATTAGGTTCATAGCACCACCAACGACACCCGAAGCAACTGCACCAATAGCAGCAGTACCTGCAGCTGCAGCTGCAGTGCCCAAGGCTCCAAGAACTGCTGCTGTAGTAATAACGATTGAATCTGACGCTTCTTCTTTAAGTTTCAAGTCTTGCGCGCCAAGGGTGCCAGCTACGAACAGGCTGAGCACTGTCCAAGTAATAAATTTAATTTTCATTTTTTGCTCCAATTTAGTATTTATTTCCAAGGGATTAATCCATAAGATCAATCCAATGGCTCTACTTAACTAAAGCAAAATTAAAAATCACTAAAAGATCCTTTAAAGTGGGGCATAATTATCAACAATAAACAAGTTTATCACAAAAAAGATATGAAAAATAACCTAAAGATCAATAGGTATACTTAGAAAAATAAATCATAAATTGGAGATACAATGAAATATCTACTTATAAGTCTTCTCACTCTAATAGGATTAAATACTGTTGCCAATAATGAAGTCCAAGAAGTTTCAGCAACAATTATGAATAAAATGGCTGAGAAAGGCGTATTTGATAACTTAAATGACACCCAGTTAGATGAAGTTCAGAATCAGCTCGAACTTAGCCTGAATGAACAAAATGGAGAGTACCTATTGTTTGGTCTCTTAGATTCATTGGGAGGAAAACTCAGTGACCTTCTAAAGGGTGCAAAGGCTGGCTTTAAAACTGCTGCCGATCTAGTCAAAAGAGGACTCGGTAAAGCCGCTGCATTTGCTGAAAGCTTAGGCGTTACTGATATCATTAAGGAAATACCAGCGACAGTAGCTGAGCTTGGCGCCGATGCCGTCATTGAATTTATAAAAGCGATGGTTTCACCGAAGCCATAGGCGTGAAGAAACAAGGGTGAAAACTTTTCCACACCATAAGTAATTGTTATCCTCGAAAAGATATTCGCCATCCTCGGGCTTGACCCAAGGATGGCGATAACTTTATCGAGGCGACAATGCAATTCTAGTACTTGCCTTTATTAATCCACTTCGTCGCCATTCTTTGCAGAGAATGGTTAAAATTTTGGTCTGTGCTGAGTTTCTTCATATTCATCCAACATAAATCATGGGACTCATCTGATACAGAAAATTCTCGACCAGGCGCTTCAAGAACAAAACGTATATCATAATGATAATGAGCCGGCACGCCTTTATGTTCGTCGATATGATGCACTTCTAAATCAAAAATCTGCGGGCTGAGGAGCTTTATTCCGCTGATTCCCGACTCCTCCGTCGCTTCCTTCAAAGCCACGGCAATAACATCACTATCGCCATCCGCATGCCCCCCAAGCTGTAGCCACATGCCAATCTTTTTATGATGAGTAAGTAAGACCTCTTCGTGATTGGGGCTTAAGAGCCATGCTGATGCGGTTATGTGGCCTGAGAGATTTGAGCGCAGGAAGCAATTGCTATTGGTTTCGACAAAATTGTAGATCTCCTGCCGAAAGAGTTCTTCAGCATGGTTTAAGGCTTGGTAATTCTTCAATAAATTAAGAAGTGGCAATCGATGCGGCACGGCTAAAGCTCCTGATGAGTGAGCTTTTGGCATAGCAAAGTTTTTTCGTCTTTACGAGCGAAGCGCGGCAATCCAAGGTGCTAAGCACTTCGATTGGATTGCCGCGGCCATAAATGGCCTTGCAATGACGATTTTTGGCATAACAAAGTTGTTCGTCTTTGCGAGCGAAGCGCGGCGATCCAAGGTGCTAAGCACTTCGATTGGATTGCCACGGCCATAAATGGCCTTGCAATGACGATTTTTGGCATAGCAAAGTTATTCGTCTTTGCGAGCGAAGCGCGGCAATCCAAGGTGCTAAGCACTTCGATTGGATTGCCACGGCCATAAATGGCCTCGCAATAACGATTTTCAGAATCGCGATAAGTTGACCAAGAGTTCCCGCCGCTCGGCAATCTGCCGCTCATCAAGATCCAGCATGCGATCAAAGGAAAATTTTTCGATAACAAAACTCGACATGACGGTGCCCATCACCATGGCCTGTCTTAAATTTCTTCGGCTGAGTTCTTTTTGCTGATCTAAAAAGCCCAAAAAACCACCGGCAAAACTATCGCCAGCACCGGTCGGATCAAATACTTCCTGTACTGGGAAAGCCGGTATCACGGCGAGCTCATTTTCGGCAAAGAGCAGCGCTCCATATTCGCCGCGCTTTATAAGCACCATTTTGGCCCCCAAATCAAGCACGGCACGGGCAGCTCTAAAAATATTAAATTCGCCGGTTAGGCTCTTAATTTCGGCATCATTGATGAACAAAATATCGATCATGGAAATAGCCGTTTTAAGCTCGGCAGGCTTTCGTTCAATCCAGAAATTCATGGTGTCGAGCGCTTTAATTTTTGGCGAATGCATTTGTCGCAGCACATGAATTTGCAGCTCAGGATCAATATTCGCCAAAAAAACCATATCCGCCGAGCGATACGACTCCGGCAAAGTCGGCAAAAAATGCTCAAAAACATTGAGCTCAGTTTTTATGGTTTTGGCGCAATTAAAATCAGTGCCATATTCGCCCTGCCAGTGAAAAGATGAGCCTTCCCTTTTCACCACCCCACTGAGATCGATATTTTTGCTCTGCAAAATATCGAGATGGGCCTTAGGATAATCCTCACCGATTATACCAACCATCTGTACCGTGCTAAAAAATTGAGCGGCCATGGCAAAGTAAGTCGCCGCACCGCCAAGGGATTTCTCCCGCTGTCCAAGCGGCGTTTTTATAGTATCAAAAGCGATTGATCCAACCACAACAATGCTCATGCCAGGCTCCTTGTTTTGGCTTATAGTCCGCAGCTTTAGGCTTTGGCAGTTGCCATATATTTTTCTAAAATAAATCCAGGAAGCTACTTCTTAAAAGTGAGTAAGGGATTTCCCTTCTAGTGTTGTGAAAGCTAAGTTTTTTTGACATTGAACAAGAGTGGGTGAAGGATAAGGTCCGGAAGGGAAAAAATGACAAGTTTAAAATTATTCGGCACGGATGGCATGCGCGGTCCGGTAAGCTCACCTATGTTCAGTCCTGAAGCGCTTTGTCGCTTTGGTGAGGTCTTGGCTTTATTAGCAAAAACTGGGCCCCATCCCAAAAAATCTATTACCATCGGTCGCGATACCCGCGCCTCAGGCCCTTATATCGAAGCTGCCCTTGTCTCGGGTATTCTTTCTGCTGGGGTAGATTGCCATCTTGTGGGCGTGCTGCCCTCTTCGGCCATTGCCTATTGCACAAAAAATGCCCAATCAGCTTTTGGCGTTGTGATTTCAGCAAGCCATAATCCCGCTGGTGATAATGGCATCAAACTTTTCTCTTCCGAAGCTTTTAAAGTTGATGCAGCCATTGAAGAGCTGATCGAAAAAAAACTTAGCGCTTTTTCGCCTCATAATGAATCAAGAACCAACCCAGGCCGTATTTTTTATGACGATGCGGCTGAAAATAACTATCTTTCACTCCTCAAATCAGTCATCGACAACACCATCGCCTTAAAGAATATGCGCATCGTTATTGATTGTGCCCATGGCGCCGCCTCAAAAATAGCGCCTTTACTTTTTGCAGAAGTAGCCGAGCTTCGCGTCATTGGTGCGAGTCCCGATGGCGACAATATTAATCGTGGTTTTGGGAGTGAATATCCTGGCAAATTAAAGAATGAAGTTATTAATGCCAAAGCCGATCTTGGTATAGGTTTTGATGGTGATGCTGATCGGGTGATTTTTGTCGATGAGAAAGGCGAGCTCATCGATGGCGATGCGCTGCTTGCCATTTTTGCTCTCCATCTAAAAAATCGCGGACAGCTCAATAAAAATACTCTGGTCAGCACTGTCATGAGTAGTATCGCCCTTGATCGTGCCCTCAATCCGCACGGCATTGTCGTCGAAAGAACTGCCGTGGGTGATAAATTCGTAGCGCGTCATCTTTTAGAGCACGGCTATAGCTTTGGGGGTGAAAATTCAGGTCATCTGATTATGATGCCTGAAACCTGCACGGGAGATGGTTTATTTTTTGCTTTGCAATTCTTAAATATTTTAGGGGCCTCAGCCCTGCCCGCCTCTCAAATCGCTTCTTTTTATCAGCCCACGCCTAAAATTTTAAAGAATATTCCCGTAACGAAAAAAGTTCCTCTAGAAGACATGCCCCTTACCAACGCTGTTATCGAAGAGGCCAAACTAAGCCTAAAAAATATGGGCCGCATTATGCTACGCTACAGCGGCACGGAGAATAAACTGAGGATTTTAGTCGAAGCTCCCTCTGATGCTACCTGCCAACAAATCGCAGATGTTATTGCATTGAGCTTTTATCAAGAGCTTGAAAACAAGCATTAAGTAGCCTAGTTAACATGTCTTAACCCATTCTAAAACCCCATTGAAATTTATAATAAAATATATACTCTAGCGATATTGACTAGAATATTCTCTTTGGAAAAATTAAATGAAAAACATTTTTGCTGATTTTTGTTGCTCTATCGGGAAACGCCATGGATCCAATGGATGAAGATAATGACCTTACTGATTATCCCCCCTTAGAGCACATGATAAGCAGTATTCATACTGATTTGGACCAGATAACGAAATTAATAAATGAAATGTTTATGACCATTGAGCGCTTAAAAAATTATATAAAAATATTAAAAAAGCCAAATACAACAATTCTTCCTGGCGCTCTTGAGGCTTTGGATGCGCTTTCAAATCCGCCGCCTAATCTATTTAAAAATATAGAAACTATGATTGGGACCCAAGAGGCGTACTTAGCTCAATTGCAAGAGACGCAAGCACAATTGCAAACTGAGGCTCTGCTACAAGCAACAACAGCGGAAGCCCAAAAAGAAACAACAGAAACGCAAAAATTTCTGAACAAAATTTTAAACTAGCTATTCTCGAATCCCACTTTGATTAAGCAAAGTGCATGAGCCGGTGCCATGATTCCAGCGGCGAGCCGGCTTTTTGCTGAGAGAATCGCGGGCATCTCGTCGGCATCTTTCACACCAGCGCCAATTTCAATCAAAAGCCCAACGATATTTCGAACCATATAACGCAAAAATGCATTGCCGTGGATTTCAATCGCCACCATGCAGCCACCGGCCACCCGTTCAATGTCGATACGTGAGAGGATTTTTACGGGATTATGCGCCCCACAACCGCCGCCCCGAAACGATGAAAAATCGTGCTCACCAATCAAATAACTCGCGGCTTTTTTCATAGCCTCAATATCAAGCTCCGGGACAATGTGCCACGACCAGCGGCTTTGTTCGCTGCTATGGCAACCATCGGTGATGCTGTAGCGATATATTTTCCCCCGAGAATTCCCTCGCGCATGAGTGTGAGGACATACGCGTTTAAGTTCTCGAATAAAGACGCCATTATGCTGATTTTTGAGCATCTCTTTTATGAAGTGCTCATGGTCATAGGCCGAAGCTAAATAAAAGGTCGCATAATTTTCGAGCGCATGAACGCCCCGATCGGTGCGCGCTGCCACAAAAAGGCCACGGATTTCTTGGCCCGCACATTCATTTATGCGTTGACGTAAAACGCCCAAGACCGTCGGCAAACCGGGCTGTTCTTGTACACCCATAAAATGAGAGCCATCATAGGCAAAACGAATAAGAAAAGATGCTCGTTCACTAAGTTTTTTATGGTTCATTAAGAATATTTCGCTGCTGTTTTATTACCGGCATATTTTCTCTGACACGGTACAAATAATCTAAATCTATTTCGGCGATAGCAATATCGCTCTTTTCGCTGCATTGGGCAATAACGCATCCCCAAGGATCGATAATCATCGCGTGCCCATGAGTCCGTCGTAAGCCATTATGCAGGCCACTTTGCGCCGCGGCAATGACATAGCTTTGCGTTTCAATGGCGCGCGCACGAAGTAATATTTCCCAATGCGCTTTACCAGTGTGCTCGGTAAAAGCAGCAGGTATGAGCAAAACCTGTGCCTCAGCTTTGCGTAAAGCCCAAAATAAATAAGGAAATCGTAAGTCATAACAAATACTTAGGCCTACTTTAAAAAATAGCGTAGTGCCACAAACCAAATGCTGCCCAGGCATAACGCTTTTTTCTTCGTGATAAGTACTTCCATCGCTTAGGGAGACTGAAAAAAGGTGAATTTTTCTATAAAGAGCCGCGATTTCTCCTTCATGACTAATAAGAAGATGAGAATTATAGATTTTTTTGGAACCAGGAATGAGCTCTTGAAATCCGCCTAAGGAGAGCCATAGACCATATTTTTGCGCAAGATTTTGAATACGACCTATACTCGGCCCCAAAAGTGGCTCCGCCGCATTTAAAGTTGCTTCTGTTGTGGGTCCAATGAAGGCAAAATTTTCGGGGAAACTCAAGAACTTAGCGCCTAAGTTACGCGCCTTAATGATCAACCTCTCTACTTCTTTTAAATTGCGTTCTTTATCAGCCTCCGATGTCATCTGCGCCACAGCAACCAAAGTCGACATTGAGCTCCCCTATTTTTAGCTTTGCCTAAGTATGCTCTAATCAAGATGCACATTTAGTCAGGTAATACGTGATGTCAATCTTATCGCAAAGCCCCAATCTTCGCAGTCTCTTGCCAGAAGAGATTGAGCCTATTTTTATCGAAATCAATGAGCCAAGATACAAATCGAAACAAGTATTCCAAGCTTTGCACCGTTTGGGTGCAAAATCGCCGCAAGATATTTCAACCTTAAAAAAGCCCGTACGTGATTATTTGACGGAGAATTTTCCGCTCAATAACATCGAGCAAAGTTCCGTTCGGGTAAGCAGCGATGGCACGAGAAAATATCAGTTCACGACGCATGATGGGCACACCATCGAAAGCGTATTCATTCCTCATGCCGCCAAAGAAGGCCGCCACTCCATCTGCATTTCCAGCCAAGTTGGCTGTGCGATGGGTTGTACTTTTTGTGCCACCGCAGCCTTAAAATTGGTGCGAAATCTCTCCTCTCACGAAATCGTTGCCCAAGTATATTTTGTGGCCAAAGACGTGATGGAAAATGGCGATGCTAAAGCGCTTATGCTCAATCCAAATGAGCGTCCCATTCACAACATCGTTTTTATGGGCATGGGCGAGCCTTTGCATAATTTTGACAATCTCGTACGGGCAATTGAGCTTTTGACCCATCCTGACGGCATGGCTTTTTCACCGCGACGCATCACGGTGTCAACTTCGGGTTTGGTTCCAAAAATCAAAGAACTTGGTGAAAAAACCGGTGTTTACTTGGCGGTGAGTTTGAATGCCACCACCAATGAAGTGCGCAATATTATCATGCCAGTCAATAATAAATGGCGTATTGAAGAGCTCATTAAAGCCTGCAGTGATTTCCCGCTCAAGGTTAGAGAACGCATTACTTTTGAATATGTCTTACTGAAAGGGATAAATGATACAGAAGATGATGCCTACCGTTTAGTAGAATTACTAAAAGATATGCAATGTAAAATCAATCTTATACCTTTTAATGAGCATCCACTCTCGCCTTATAAAAAACCTGATAATGACGTCACTTTAATGTTTCATCGAATACTTTATAAAAATCATTTATCAGTGTTTACGCGCAAAACTCGCGGCGATGATATTGATGCGGCGTGCGGAATGCTAGGCGCGAAAAAATTAGAAACAGAAAGAAGTTTGAGTGCAGGAACGAATTAAGAATGAAATTTAATCTTTATCTTTATTTCCCCCTTCTTTTTCTTTTTGCATGTACTCCAAGTACTATGCCAAGGCCCTCAGTTGGGCAAAAGGACCAGGAAACAAGCGTTCACAAAGATAATTTCAGCTTGATGCGACAGGCTTTTAGAAAGACCGAAGCTCTATGGAATGGTGGCATCATGGGCGCCCTCACTTTTAATAGCGGCTTTACTAACCACTATCATGGTCAAATACCTCGCCTGCCCGTACTCGCTGACGATACCCAAGCTCGCTACCTTAGTTTTGCTTCAAACTTTTTGTTGGCCGAACTTGGCAGTGCTTTTTTAGAAAAACTACCGACAAGTATTAGAGCCTCTCTCAAAGAGCACGGGGTGAAACGAGAAAATCTTAGCATTGGCTTCTTTGTGCTCGGAAGCGGAAATTTGGGTGAAGATGAGGATTTTAACGATATCCCAACACAAACGCACCTGATGGCTCATGCATGGGCTGATCCTGACGCGCCGAAGAGGTATACAGGTGCCCGCGTAAATAGAAACTTTTTGCTCGGTATATTTGAACCCGAATACGATATCACCACGGAAGAAATGGGGAAAAATACCTTAATTGAAAGTCCCATCTTTGTGCATGACGGCTATTTTTCTCCGCGCACTTCGACGAGTCTCATAAAAATTCATAAGCAGAGCCCTCCTCAGACATTTTGGTCGGTGGTGATTGATGTCAACAATCCAGAAGGGAAAAGTCGCGCGATTGTAACGCTGCATTGGGTGCTCAATAGCTTCGATGAAGAATGGCGAGCAATGCAAAAAGCTTTTATGAAGACAATAAAAATCCGAGGCTATTTTGATAAAGCCCAAGATCTTTGGGTGACGCCACAACCGGCGGTAAATAATTTTGGTCAATTCTTGGAAAGAATAAATCAAAGCAAAGAATTTAAAGATACCGAGATGCTTAAGCGTCTAAACGCGCTTTTTGAATAAAAAGGGCCGTCTTCGGTGACAGCCCTGATGGTTCAAGCACACTAAAATTGTGCGTTTTCATCCTTGCTTACGATTCGCATGAGGGGGAGAAAAACTTCTTCTAAAGACTTTTTAAATGCTTTAACCGTAAAGTATTTCGGCGCTCTAAAACCCGGCTGCTTTTGATTGAGAAAGCTTTGATACCGTGATTGCGGTGATTCTGCCGTAAATTCTTTTTTATTTACTCTCTCGAGCCCTCTTATTCGAACGATAAAATTATAAATTTCCTCGGAAGGTAGGCCACAATGTCGCAAATAGATTATGCCCCCCAAAAGATAGGGATTGTTGCCAAAACTTTTTGGTACGTCTTTAATAATCTCGATTAAATTTTTCTTGGTATTGCCACTCTTCGTAGTTGCGATTTCAATAGTGAACAAAGAAAAAAGCAGTAGTCTATGAAAAGGATCTAAATTTGTTGCGCCATCTATCCATTTGACAAGGCTTTGATCTTTCTTAAGGGCTATTTCACGAAATCTATAATACATCTCATCATCGACGGGCATGGGTGCCGCGTTCTCAACAATGCTTTTCTTTCTTTTTGAAAGTGCATCCTGAAAATACTTAGTGAGGACTTCATCATTTTGGAAAAATGCATCAGAACGAACCCACTTATGCACCAATGGCTCGAAAAACTCTTTCAGTATTTCGGAAAAATCTCGCCCTAAATAGGCAGGAAGATCAGTATTAGGTCCTTGAAAGTGGCTTAAATACTTAGCAAACATTACTCCCGGCGTGCTTTCTCCGAATGCGATGTGTTTTTCCATTCCGTCACGAATTTTCAATATAAAAGAATAGATATTCCTCGATTCAACACCAAGATGACCCAAATAAACACTTATCGCAGCAATCAAGGTGTTTGCTGATATGCTTTTTCTCAAAGATCTAATTTCTTCGATAAGACTATGTCCTTTGTAGGGCACGTTGAATAAGGAAAGAAGCGCTATTTTTTCATGCTCGCTGGCATCAAGCGTGAGGACAAATCTCCGTAAATCCTCGTCAGCCACCGCTAACTGCGATTCCCTATCAATCGCTCCGGCATCCATAAAAACAAAATACTGCTGTAATTCTTCACTATTTTTCTTATATTTTCGATATAGATTTTGTAATACTAATTTATTTGGAAACTGCTCGCTATTCTGAGTCAACTTAGTCAACAAAGGCTCCAAATTATCGACCATCAGAGGGGCGAAGTGGCTTGCAAAATATTGTTGAACCTTCGGTGATTTGGGTTTTAGCTTGAGAAAATTATTATAAAAAACTCGCGCACGATTATGATCAAATTCTTTGACAGTAGTTTGATCTCCTCTGAGCTCCAATATACATTCATGTATCTGATCAGAAGAGAGGCCAAGTTGATATAAATAAATACAAATCGCTGCCATGATTGGGTTAATATGTAAGGACGGCGAGGCAGTCTTAAAAAATTCAAATACGGATTTACGATCAATCTTCAGATCAAGCAGCGATAAGAAGGCAAGCTGAAGACGTTCATTTTTCCCATCAAAGAATCCAAAAAGATCCGGATTTATTTCTTGGCTTCTCACCAAAAGATCTGGCAAAAGATCCATATTTAGCACGGGCAGCGAAGGCAGCTGATTGGGTATTTTTTGTTTTAAGAGAGCTTGCTCAATACTATTACATTGCTGCTTAAATTTCTCAAAATCAGCTGGTTCACTATATTTTTCAATTACTGTTAAGAAATAATTCTTAATAGCGTCAGTAAAAGTAAGGGTCATAAATTGTTGAGCCGAAGAATTTTCTGAATAGTCCATAAAAAACCCGTGGCTTCTTTGAGCTTGATTCTGACTAAAGGCTATGCTTAATCGAGCTCCTTCGCGAAGTTCGATGATGAGATCACGAATCATTGCTCCATCAATACCCAGTTCAAAGAGGCTCACCATAAAAGCTCCAAGTATAGGGTTAGACTCACAAGATGGACCGAGATTTTTAATAAAATCGCTTACTGTTCCCTGAAATTTTTTGTGCTGTAGGGGAAGTGCAATAATTTCTTGTATTAGCTGACGATGATTTTCGTCGCTAAAGTTCTCATGAATCCAATCCTCTATGCTTGCCTTCTTTTTGCGCTTGGCTTCAACAGGGACTTGCCCACTTTTTTCCCTTTTCTGTAGTAATCGTTGCGCTAGTAATGGTTGCGCTAAATCAATTTCATTTTGAGATTCAGGTGGAGCCTGCTCAATAGCCTCTTCTTCATCTAAAGATGCGGCGGTGCCCTCTAAAAGACCCTCGAGCTCCGTATCGAAGGGATGGCTCTCTATTTGACCATACTCCCCGGTGAGCCCAAATTTGCTTATAAGTATCAAAAGAAAAATATATAAATAATGTTTCATTGCTTATTCTCATTTAATTAGGGTTAATAACCTGAGCATTCAATAGCCTATATTTAAAGCAAGCCAAATGGGGCTTCGAGCAGGAAAAACGTTAGCGGATATTTCATATAATTAATCAAGGACATTACACCAAAATATTATTATCAAATAAAGACAGGGTATCCAATAGAAATACACATAATTGAGCGCCTTAAAGAAGAGAAATGAACTTACTTATACTATTAAGATTTTCGAGCTTTTTAGTCTTTGCCTTAGTTCCCTTACTGCTTTTAGACAAAGCCTGGAAGAAAAAGAAGTGCTTCATGGATTTTGTTTGAAACTACAGCGAGTAAACCCTGAGCTAGATTGTGCTCAATATGAGGACCATTTTTTGACTCTTAATCAAAGAAGTCCGGAATCAACTGCACCACTTCAAAAAGTCCAAAATTTAGAACTGCAAATATAGGGTGATTCGCACCGGGACATGCCTCGGAAAAAACGCTTAAGAAGGAGCTAGCAGAAGCGGAAGCGCTCATCGATGCGTAAATCCTAGCGATGAGGAAAATAGTAGCTCAAGGTGAGGTAGAAAGGATTCCTCAAGCTGAGGTCGAAAGCGCAGGAAAATTAAAAACATGGTATCAAGAAAAGAAAGCAAAACTTAAACAGAAAAAAGAAAATATTAAAATAAAATGCGGTTTTGCTGGGTAGATGGGGACCGCGAGTTTCAAGCAAAGTGATAGGTTTCTAAAAAACCTTTCTCTGGACGGAAGAAAGGGTAAAAATGCATAGTGCAGGTTAAAATCAGCTTTGTGCATTTTCTTTTTGTGGCGGCGAAAGATAATCCATTACTATTTTGTTCCCGAAGCATGAGTTTAGAAAATCTTCGTTTCTTTTTAAAAG
>JBPOIV010000087.1:0-5917 GCA_052034245.1 Myxococcota bacterium | reverse complement strand
TAAAAAATTTATAAAAACGTCCAAGTAGTTAAACGCTCAAGGAGGCTGGAAATTCTTTTGTCGGACAAAAAATTTTCAGCCTTTACCGATTTTTTCTCAACCATAAAAATCTTTATTTCGGCACGTTAATTTAAACTTTCCCGCATCAGTCTTTGCAGCTCTTTATCTTGAGATTCCTTCAATTCACGCTGTTGCCGGTGATATTCTTCCAGAGTTCGACGCTGCTCTTCAACATGCCTACGGTTAATTTCTTCAGTTTGTTCGGCAATTTGTCGAATTTTCTCGTCGAAGTGCTTTTGAGCTTGAGCTTCATTCTCGCCACGGCGTCTTAATTCTTGACGTTCTTGCGCTGCCTTTTCTTCGGCTTCTTTCCTCAGCTTTTCTAATTTTTCTTCATTTTTTCTAGCGAGCTCGGCTGCATTTTGACGATGAGCCTCTTCAAGACGGCCTCGCTCCTGTGTTTGCCTTCGCTGGAGTTCCGCAGCTTTTAAAGCTTGTTCTTCTTCAAGACGTTGACGATTCTTTTGACCCTCGTTGGCAATAGTGCGCTGTGCCTCTTCATTCCTACGACGCTCTGCTTCATTATTTCTTTGAAGCTCGGCCCTAGTTCGCTGGGCTTCTTCCCCCCTACGTCGCTCTTCGTCTTGTCTTCTAAAAATATCACTCGCGCTTGTGCGATCTTGTTGACCCAAGCTTCTTTCATCGAAGGTATAAAGATTTGGCAAAGGCGGTAAACCTGTTACCGTGGTTTGCCTGCCACTGACCGATGTAGGTCCTGATGGCTGAGGAATATTGAGACTCGGCAAAGGCTTTGGAGTCATTGGGGCGGATGGTCTCAGTGTGCTTGGCAAGTTACTTTCGAACCGAGGCCTATCTATTCGAGTGGTATCGAGTATGTCTCCCGTGGTTCTTCTGGGCACTGGTATCGTCGCGGGGGAGTATTGCCAAAAAGAGCGCCTCTTAAAGCCCGTTCACAGGAAGGATCTATCCTCCCCAAATGGTCTTCGAGGCAAAGCTGGGACGAGGCGCTTTCTTCTTTTTTTTGCTCGCTTGGCCCACAGCTCGCGCTCAAAATTAACGTCAAAAAACAAAAGCTTAAATAAATAATTTTATGCATATTTCTCTTAATTTTTAACATTTACTATAAGTTAACAATCCAAAATCTAATAGCCAATAGAAATATAATGCTTAAAGCCATTGTCTAAAAATCTGCTTTTCAATGAGACTCCACCTTAGTCGGCTGTACCATAGTCTCGGCTACTTTGATGCGTTGCTGTAAATTATGGGCGCTGGCATAGGACGCATCGAGTTTCAAGGTCCTTTGCCAGGATTCGAGTGCCTCTTTGACTTTGCCTTGCATCATGTAGGCCATGCCTTGGTAATGAAAAGCTGGTGCGTAGTTCTTATTTTTGTCGGTTATGGCATTAAAGAGAGTCATCGCCTCGTCAAGCCGTCCGCTCTTAAAATAGGTTCGGGCTTTGATAATAGCTACGTCGACATCATAATTTTTTTGCAGGAATTTATTCGCGAGTTCTTCAGCCAAAAGTAATTGTTCTTTTTGAAAGGCTTCAAGAAGGGCATTTTTTTCTTTGGTATAGCCTTTTTGAGGGCTAAATGGATCAGTCGAAGCCTGCACTTCTGGGTGCCCCTCCGTCCTTTTTGCGAGTTCAGCGAGGCTTTGCTTTACTTCTTCTTTCAGTTCGGGAGGACTTTTTGGATGGGCAATGTAGCGTTTCCAGGCATCAATGCCACGCTCTATTCTTTGCTTATCATTGTCGTTTGATTCAAAAATCATGGCCCCGATCAAATAATTAGCATCAAGGCTTTCATCGGAATCTTTAGCTGTCATGTGAATGATTTTTAAAAGCTCGCTCACCGCCATGTCGGGATTACCCAAGAAAAAAAGCGCACGCGCGCGCCAGTTGCGGGCTTCAATAAAATCAGGTTCAATTTTCAGTACCTCACTCAAAAGAATGCTTGATTCAATGAAACGTCGCTTCAAAAAAAGAAGCTTCGCTTTTAGCCAGGTTTTTTTATTCTCGGTGATCGGAAAACTGGTCCCTACGAGCTCCGGCAAGGTCAAGAAAAGCTTTAGGAGGCCCGCATTTTCGCTGGCTGAAAGAATTTTATTATTGCCATCCAGCAAAGCTTTTTTTAGCGTCACCACTTGCTTTTGATCAAGCCGAGCATTGACGAAATCGTCCAGAAGGGCGAGCTCCTTTTTCAATTCATCATTATAAGTTGTGGCCCCCATGGGCGGCGCCTCGATGGATGACATAGGGTCTGATGCGGGCCCTGCCTTTGGGCTTCTTTGGCAACTTATTGACAAAAACACGGAAAACCCAAAAAAAACATGGAGTTTCATAGACTTATCTCTAGGGAGAAAATGATGACGGGGAAACTGCTAGCACGCAGTTATAAAAATGAAAGTCCAAGGAAATCGGGTATTGTCTAATTGAGAATGATTTGCAAAATCGTTTAAGACGATAGGGAGCGAAAGCCTTGAAAGAAAAAAGCTTAGAACATTTGCCTTTGGGCTCTTCAGTACGTATTTCGCGCTGTTTATCACCCGGGCGGACCGATGTGTATCGCTTGCTTGAAATGGGGCTATGCCGCGGCGCAATGGTCACTGTATTGCAAAAAGAACGCATTTTTGGCGCCATTGAACTTGCGATCAACGGCAGCCGTTTATGCATTGCTAATGAACTTGCTAACCAATTTTTAGCGGTAGCACAGCCTCCGCAAAGTTAACTTATGAATGGACCACTACTTCTCATCGGCAATCCCAATTCGGGTAAGTCAACGCTTTTTAATGCACTCACTGGTCTTAATGCCAAAGTTGCGAATTATCCTGGCGTCACCGTTGAAGCGAAGATCGGTGAAATTACCCGTCTTGGCGGCGAAAAAGTAAGCATTGTTGATTTGCCAGGCACTTATAGCTTGATCCCCGCCTCGGAAGAAGAAGAGCTCACCGTCAAAGCCCTTTTTGGCGACATCCCCGCTTTAAAAACCCATCGCCTGATTGTGGTCGTGATCGATGCCACTGAGCTTAGGCGCGGGCTTTATCTTTATTCGCAGCTTGTAGAGCTCGGTTATAAAGTCATTATCGCCCTCAGCATGATCGACCAAAGGCCTGAGCTTAAAGATGGCCCGGCGCTTACTAGTTTAAAAAAATCGCTTTGCTCCTATGTGGTTCCGGTTTCTTCCTCTGATCCTGCGAGTATTACGCGGCTAAAAAACACCATCGATGGCGTCTTAGCTGGCTCTTTGGTGCCTCAAGTCAAAGAACAACCCCTTTTATTTGAACCTTTGTCGAGTGAACTCAAAGAAAAATTGGCCTTGAGCGGCCCAAGCCTCAATTATCTGCCTGCTCACGCAAAAAATAGCGCTGACATCATCCGTAATCACAATATTGTCCTTTATCGATTGGCCAAATGTATGCGATTAGGACGCAGCGAAAGCGATATTGCTCACTTAAAATTAAGTGCAGCCGACCGCGCAGAGCTCGATGAGCTTTTAGCAAATATCCCGGAGCAGCGTTTCACTCGTGTGGATGGGTGGATTGCGGATCTAAAGAGCAGTTTTAAAGGCGTGAGAAAAAAATCTGATCTCATCGATAAATTTTTACTGCATCCCCTCTTTGGTTCTTTTTTTCTTGTCCTGCTTTTTATTGCCTTGCTGCAAGCCTTATTTTTGGTCGCTCAACCGATCGGAGATTTTTTGGAAAGCGGTCTTGCTTGGCTGGGCTCACTCGCAAGCAGCTTATTGCCTGCCCAATCAATGATCCATTCATTGGTAATCGATGGAATTTTTGCGGGCGTGAGCAGCATTTTATCTTTCTTGCCTCTGATTGCCTTGCTCTTTTTATTTTTGGCCCTGCTTGAAGACTCAGGCTATCTCGCGCGCGCAACCTATTTGCTTGATGCCACGCTCAAGAAAACCGGCTTATGCGGACGCTCCTTGGTGCCCATGCTTAGCGGCTTTGCCTGCGCAGTGCCTGCTATCATGGCCGCAAGAACCATTGGTAATCGCAAAGAACGACTGATTACTATCATGGTCACGCCCTTTTTAACCTGTTCGGCCCGCTTACCTGTATTTGGACTTATTGTGGGCGCACTTTTTAGCACCTATCCGCCACTTTTGGGCTTCTTAGACTTAGGCGCTCTTATTTTCATTTCGATGTATGCCTTAGGCCTCCTCGCATCCTTGGTTTCAGCGGCCCTTTTGTCGAAAATTATCAAGAGCGAACAAAGCCCAAGCCTCGCCATCGAGCTTCCGCCCTATCGATGGCCGCATGCGGGCTTAGTTATCAAGCGCGTTTATGATCGCATCCACCTTTTTGTACGCGATGTGGGAAGCGTCATCCTCGCCTCCACCGTGCTGATTTGGGCCCTCTTTCATTTTGAGCCCTACAGAGCTGAAAAAGAAGTCGTTGCGGTGGAAAGCTCTGAGCAACTAAGTGCTAATAAATTTGAGCATAGCTATGCAGGGGTCATCGGCAAAAGTATCGAGCCTTTGGTCGCTCCCATGGGCCTTGATTGGCAAGTGAGCATTGGTATCTTGGCGAGTTTTCTTGCCCGTGAAGTATTTGTCTCAACCATGGCGGTAGTCTATGGCTTACAAAGTGAGGATGATCCGAGCCTAAAACATGCTTTCAAGGCCAATATCAGTCCTCTTTCAGGGATTTGTCTCTTAATTTTTTTCACGCTATCTATGCAATGCGTCAGCACTTTAGCCACCACGCGCCGGGAAACCGGCTCACTCCTTTGGACCTTGCTACAATTCGTTTTGATGACGGGAAGTGCGTATATCTTGGCCATGCTCACCTATGGATTAGGCAGCGCCTTGGGCTGGGCATAGGGAGGCCACATGTGGGATTTATTTGATCAGTGGATTGTTCTTCTCGCCCTTGGCTGGGCCTTATGGATTATTTATAAAAATCTAGCAAAAAAAAGTTTTAATAATTGCTCCTCACCATGTTCGAAAAAAATATTTAGTCCTAAAAGCTCTTTCGTTTCGCTGAAAAGAAAACTGCATTAAAAATAAAAAGCAAAGGATAGATTGGTATATAAAACATGGCGAAATGGTTCGTGGATATTAACATACAGAGCATAGGCAAGGTCAATGTTGAAAGCCATTTCCGAATAAAACAGCCACTCCATGCCAAAATAGGGTTTTAAGCCCACAAATATCGGCCAATCAAGCTTAAGCGGTAAGCTCTTGGCGCTTTCGCCAAAAAATTGCAAGTAATGCAGAATAAGCCCGGTATGGGGCCTAAATTCGTTCTGAAAAATATTACAGCGTACACCGCCGCCGCCCATGAAAGATGATAAATAGGCGCTGCCTTGCTCACTAAGCTTACCCATAGCGAATTGGCTTTCAACGACCCACCACCACCGATAATCGATAGCCGTCATAAAGCTGGTGCCAACGCTCCACTGCGAAGCAATACCCCAAGGCTTTTCGAGGCCCCCAAAGACATCGTCATAAAACACCAGGCCCAGTTTAGGAATGCTCACCGAACTGTTGCCGAAAGCTTCACTGAAGCTTGAGCCAGCACAAAGGAAGATGAGGCTAAAAAAAATGACACGCACCATAGCTGAAAAACAGCACGGCGGTGTCAAATATTCTTCTTGGAAGTATTTCTTTGCTTAGCGAACTGACAAATCAGTTATTACTGCTTTCTTAACTTTAAATGCCTTCGGGGCTTTAAAATAGCAGTTCATAAAAGGGCGAAAATCAGAGCTGAGCTGGTGCTCAAACCAAACTTTTCGATTATTGCCGTAACAGACATTTCTAAGCTGAGTGTTTGAATGCAGTAAAAAGAAAATCGCCGGTGCTTCAAACTCTTCTGGGAAACTAAAAGTTTCAAAGTAGGCGCATTCCTTCTCAAAAGCTTCCTTTGGCAGGCGCAAGG
>JBPOIV010000133.1:0-1624 GCA_052034245.1 Myxococcota bacterium | reverse complement strand
CCCGCGCGCCGTGCCGGTCGCTTTTGGTCCGGCGGCGCCTGCAACCGTCAGTGCCAGCGAAGCGTGGCAATCCATAGCTTCGGCTAAAGCCTCCAAAGGTCCCCTAAAATCGGCTGCTTGCTTTTTTTGCTGGCTTTCGTATAAGCGTGGTGAGCATTTCTTATGAATGAGTAGAGGAGGCGTGATGGGGACAAATAATAAACCCATGATCGAGATAAGTGGCCTTAAAAAATCCTATGGAGATTTTGAAGCTTTGCGCGGCCTGAATTTCATGGTGCCGAAGGGCCAAATTGTGGGATTTTTAGGGCCTAATGGGGCAGGAAAATCCACCACCATGAAAATACTCACGGGCTATTTGCCTTATAGCAAAGGCTCAGTCAAAGTAGGTGGCATCGAAGTGGCAGAGGATTCTCATGCCATCCGTGCCATGATTGGTTATTTGCCAGAAAATAATCCTCAGTACGAAGACATGATGGTGGCTGAGTATTTGTCATTTATCGCCGATGTGAGAAAAATTCCCAAAGCGGATCAAAAAGCCAAAATAGGCCGAGCAGTGGAACGCTGCGGTCTTGGTAGTGTTTTTCATAAAGATATTGCCCAGCTTTCAAAGGGTTTTCGTCAAAGAGTGGGTCTTGCACAGGCCATTGTTCATGACCCTCAGCTTTTGATTCTCGATGAGCCAACGAGTGGACTTGATCCGAATCAAATTATCGACATTAGAAATTTAATTAAGGACTTAGGTCGAGAAACCACTGTTTTAATGAGTACGCACATTTTGCAAGAGGCACAGTCGACGTGTGAGCGCATTCTCATCATTAACAACGGTCTCTTGGTCGCCGATGATACGCCTGAGCAACTTACTGGTGGCGACTTTGGTTCTATCTATGTGGAAGTAGCACCGAAGAATGGCGAATATATTAATGTTAGCCAGCTCAAAGAGCGCTTTCTAAAGATCCAAGGGATTTCAGCGGTGGCAGAGGAACAAGTGGAAGATCCGCATAACCATGCCTTTAGCATTCGCTATGAAAATAGCGATCCGCGTCGGCACTTATTTGAAGCGGTGGTCGAATCGCGTTTGGCACTTTTGGAACTTCGGCGCCATAAAGCCTCACTTGAAGAAACCTTTAGAAGGCTAACGACCAAATCTTAATGTAAGAGGTGATTATGAATATAACATGTAGTATTGCGAAGAGAGATTTTCAAGCATACTTTAATTCGCCGGCCGCGTATGTGGTTTTAGGGGTGTTTTTATTGGTGCTTGCCTATTTATTTTTTAGCACTTTATTCTTGGGCGGTTACGCCTCGATGAGAGCATTTTTCAGCGTTGCACCGGTGCTATTCGTGGTTTTTGGGCCCGCCATTACCATGCGTCTTATTTCAGAAGAACGTAAAAGCGGCACCATTGAGCAATTGCTCACTTTGCCTGTAAGCAATATTCAAGTGGTTCTGGGTAAGTTTTTTGCCGCACTCGCTATCGTTGGCGTGGGTCTTCTCTTCACGCTTCCCTTTCCCTTCAGCATTTCTCTTTTGACACCACCTGATGCGAGTTTTGATTTTGGCCCCGTAGTAGGAGGGTATGTCGGTTTGATTTTGCTGTCCGGCGCTTTCTTATCTTTGGGTCTTT
>JBPOIV010000309.1:0-3232 GCA_052034245.1 Myxococcota bacterium | reverse complement strand
TCGTGTAAAAGAAAATGATGAGTTTTATATTTATACTCAATTTGAGCCAACTTCGGCACGAAAAATGTTGCCTTGTTTTGATGAGCCACGCTTTAAAGCGCCTTTTACTCTGCGCGTGATAACGGGTAATAAAAATAAAGTAATTGCCAATGCACCCCTCGAAAGTGTTATCACTCAAGATGATAATGCTATTCACATTTTTCAGGTGACTAAACCCATTTCTACCTATTTATTGGCTGTGGCGGTAGGCCCTTTTGATATTGTTGATGGTGGCGAAATCAAAGCAAATAGCCACCGGGCGGAGCCCTTTAAATTTCGTGGTGTCACGACTAAAGGCAAGGGCGATCAGCTTGCCTTCGCCATGAAAGAAACGCCGGCCATTGTTGAAGCTTTGGAAGCATATTTTGGAATGGCCTATCCTTTTGCCAAACTCGATATTTTGGCGGTTCCTGATTTTCGTTCTGGAGCCATGGAAAATGTCGGTGCTTTGACCTTTCGTGACTGGTATCTGTTGCTCAATGAAGCTACGGCATCAAATGATCAGAAACATGATTTTTACGTTGTGATGGCTCACGAACTTGCGCATCAATGGTTTGGCAACGCCGTAACAATGCCATGGTGGGATGACATTTGGCTTAATGAATCGTTCGCAACCTGGCTCAGTAATAAAATCGTGGCGCAGCTTCGGCCTGAGTATCAATCCCAAGAAAATTTCCTGGAGCAAATTCATGCAGCCATGAGGGCGGATAGTCTTGGTGCTGCTCGCAAAGTGCATGAACCAATTACAACGAGCCATGACATTCACAATGCTTTTGACGCTATTACTTATTTAAAAGGTGGAGGCTTACTCTCCATGCTCGAAAATTATCTGGGACCCCTACGCTTTCAGCAAGCAGTAAGCGCTCACATTAAAAAGTTTAATAATCGCACGGCGACTTCAAGAGATTTTTTACAGTCGCTTGCTCTTTTTGCCGATGAGTCTGTTTTCATGAGTGCGCAGAGTTTTCTTAATCAAGCAGGAGTTCCTGTGCTCAAGTTCGCTTATAAATGCACAGATTCAGGCTTTAGCATGGATGTCTCGCAAAAACGTTACATGCCTTTGGGCGCCAAACTTGGTGCTACAAAATGGGATATACCTGCATGTGTAGCTTATGAAGCTGCAGGAAAAATGCAAAAGCATTGCTTTATGCTCGAAAAAGAATCGACGAAAATTGATATAAAATCTAAGACTTGCCCATCGTTCATTAATCCTAATGCGCAAGGCTCAGGCTATTATCGTTTTTCAATGAATTTCGCGGATTGGCAAAGTCTCCTTTCCGCCAAAAACTTAAGCGAGGCCGACCGCCTTGCCCTTGCTGATTCTTTGATGAGTGAGCTTCGAGCAGGAACACTGGATTTTTCCTTTGTTGCAGAGGCCTTGCGTCAAGAAATGAATGTCAATGCTCCGATGGCCGCAAGTTATTTTCTCTCGCTCATGAAAACGGCGGAAATTTATTATGTCGAAGAGAGCAACGCAGAAAGACTGAAGAGTTATGCGCGACAAGCCATTATACCGCTTTATAAAGAGTTAAAGGAACTTCCAAAACTTAGCGTTGTGCAGAAAGAGCTCAAGGATGAAATACTTCTCTTTTTGGCAAATGAACTTAAGGATACCGAAGCTCGGGAAGAACTTAAGAATATTGGTGTGTCTTTCTTAAAACAGGCTTTGGCTCATGAGGAACATATTCAGTTTGAAGGTGATGAAAGTCTCTTGGGTCATTCGCTTGCTCTTAATCTATCAGAAATTACCGATGACGAAGAGTTCGTGCGTGTCATGGAGTTGTTTTCCTTGCATACCAACGCAGTTACTCGCAATAGTCTTTTGACAGGCTTGGCGCATGCTCGGGAAGCAATAGCGGCAGATGAATTGCGTAGCTTTGCCTTTGCCGAAAATTTGCGAAAAAATGAACTTATGCATTTTTATTATAAACATATGGCTAATAAGCGAAATCAACCGGCGACCTGGCACTTTTTGAAGAATAATTATGAGACCTTTCAAAAGAAAGTTCCCGAATCTGAACGCGGACATCTGCCCTACTTGGCCTTTGGTTTATGCAGTGAGCAAGAAGCGCGCGAAGTCGAGAAGTTTTTCTCCAAAGATATCAACAATTATCCAGGTGGACCACGCATTTTGCGAGAGATCGTCGAAGGAATAGACGTATGTGCAGCGACCAAAAAAGTCGTTCAGCCGGCAGCCAATAGTTTTTTTACCTCGATGAAAGGCGCTGAAGTCGCGAGCAAACCATAAAGCTATTTTTTATTGCACTTATCAAGGCGGCATAAGCCGCTTTTTTTATGCCTACTATTTCTAATAATTTGCAGCAAATATGAATTGCTCAATTAATAGGTATTTTGTGGTTTTTAATTGTAATATATGCCACATGGGAAATCGGGGGGATTAATATATGTTGAGAATGTTGCTTTTATTAACGGTTTTTAGCGTTGCGGCGAAAGCCAATGAGAATCTTAGTTATGGCCCTTTATTTGTGCAGGAAACACAAAGAAGAATGTTCTCTGGTGGCAGTGACGGGGCATGTTATCACACCGTCGATACTACTGTATATTGCCATGATCTATTGTGCGTTGTGTGGGAGAAGAGCGGAAGTACCGGAACGCTTGATAGGACACGCGTATTAAAGGCCCTCAATATTTTGCAACGTTACATCGATTTTGGCACGGGGATAATGAATTATAAGCCCACACCTCTGGCCGGCACTGAATTTACTGGCAGCGACGGAAAAACCAGACAGTGGACAATCGACCTCGCCAATTATCTTTGTAGAAATTATGGTGGAGCTTCATATAATGGAAGGAGCTGGAATGGGCTTGCCAAGGAAGTATTTTTAGCGCTCTATAATACAGTAAATTATACCAAACCGGTGGTCCCCCAAGTCTTTTTTTATGAGATGGGTCGTTCAATGTGGGATCTAAAACTGGACGACATTCTGGATTGGCAACTGGAAACAAGCGATAAATGGGGTTTTTGGACCTTGGGGTTTAATGGAGCAATGACGGTCTTGGCCCCAGAAGCGATGAACGTTGAAATGGATTATTATGGCACCAATACCGCAGGTTTTAGAGCCGATCGTTTAAAAGACATTACTACTTATTTAAACAATACAAGATGGAACTTTGATAATGCCTGGAGTGTATGGTTACTGCCTTGGAACCAGAATCAAAGTATCAATGATAT
>JBPOIV010000131.1:0-24117 GCA_052034245.1 Myxococcota bacterium | reverse complement strand
GACATTGCAAGGCGAGCGCTTTGGCTTCTTTTTTATGGGCCAGATAATATTTTTTTTTCGCGCTTATTGCGGCGATAATTTCGGCCTTAAAATCTGCGAGCGATAGCTTGTGCGATAAGACACTTGCCAATTTTTTCTGATCGATCGCAACACCAAATTCAGCAAGAGCATGCTCAATAAGTGTAATGACCTCAGCAACATTTTTAAAGCGCGAAGAAGGATCCTTATTCATTCCTCGATCAATAATCGCGGCGAGATTATCGGAAATATAAGGAGAAACGAGCTGAACTTTTTTAGCAGGCTCATCGGCAATCGCTTTCAGCAGCGCATGTGGAGTGGGACCTTTAAAGGGAAGCTGCCCACTCACCAACCAAAAAAATACCGTTGATAATGAAAAAATATCCGACGCTGTTTGAGCCTTCTGCCCTTTAATTATTTCGGGCGCGACATGAGAGAGCGATCCTAGAAGCGATCCTGCCTGCGTAAGATTTTCCTCTTTGCCTAAACTGGCAATGCCAAAATCCATCAACTTCAAATAGCCATCGTGAGTAACCATTATATTTTCAGGTTTGATATCGCGATGGATAATGCCTTTTTGATGCGCATGATCGAGCGCGTGAGCGATTTGCCAAATTATGGCCGCACCAAGTTCGGGCAGCTCAAAAATAGTATTTTGATCGATCCATTCTTTAAGCGTGTGTCCGACGATTAATTCCGTAACAATGTATAGTTGAGGGTCGCTAGAGGCGGGATTTGTTATATCGTATATTTGTACAATGTTCGGGTGGGTCAGTCGTGCAACTGCCTGGGCCTCGCGAAGAAAACGCGTTTTATATTCCGGACTTTCAGCCAAAAAAGGGTGCAAAACTTTGATGGCAATAGATCGTTTCAGACGTTCGTCAAAGGCTTCATAGACAATACTCATGCCGCCTTGCCCAATTTTACGCACTACGCGATAATGGCCAATGTAGTGAGGCAGAATCGAAGGGGCAGGGGAAGTAGTCATGTGACAAGCGTCCTTTACTTATGCCGTACTTTTAGTATTGAGGTCTTTTTGATTACTACCTCGTTAGTAATATTTTGGGGGGCAAATGAGCCAATCGCTAACCTCGCTTTTCGATGATGCAGTGAAGCGTTTTAGTAAACGTCCAGCCATCCAGTATTTTTGTCGTAAAAGCAAGAAGTGGACGACCAAAAATTGGCAGGAACTTGCACTTAGTATAACCCGTTTGGCCAATGCTTTGGTATCGATTCAATTGAAAGCGCAAAGCCGTGTTGCTCTTATCTCGCAAACTCGGCCCGAGTGGGTTATTGCCGACCTCGCGATTATAAAAACTGGCAATATTGTGGTGCCGATTTATCATTCAAGTCTTCCTGATCAAATTGCGTACATCTTTAACGATGCTGATATTTCAACAGTTTTTGTCGAAGATGAAGTGCAGTTAGCTAAAATTCGGCGTTTACAAGAACAAGGTCGGGTCGTAAAGCTCATCGTTATTTTTGATGAAGTTTCTGGCAAGCTTAATGACAATGAAGTGTATCTAGAAGATTTCGTTGCGAAACAAGCCGATACTTTTGTGCCGGTACCGGTAGAAAAAAATTCTATAGCCAGCCTTGTCTATACTTCTGGTACCACCGGCGAGCCTAAGGGCGCCATGATCAGCCACGATAATTTATTGTATGAGGCCCAAGTTATCGATAAGCTCGGCATCTTGCATGAAAACGATGTGCAAATGATGTTTTTACCTCTTGCACATATTTTTGCTCGGGTGCTTGAATACGCGTGGATTCGCACAGGCCATCTTTTAGCCTTTGCTGAAAGCATCGATAAACTGATGGACAATATGGCGGTAGTAAAGCCTACTTTTATGGCTGGCGTGCCGCGTATTTATGAAAAAATTCGTGCCAAGGTCGTAGAAACTGCACTTTCTTCAAGCTGGCTCAAAAAGAATATTGCCCAACTTGCCTTTCAAGAGGCCGATAAAATGGCCATGGGAAATAAAGAAAATGCCTTGCAAATTCTGCTCGCGAAAAAGCTAGTGTTTAAGAAAATAGGTCGTTCGTTAAAAGAAAAATTTGGTGGACGATTGCGTTTTTTCATATCCGGCGGCGCGCAACTTGCTCCTGAGGTTTTCACCTTCTTTCATTTAAGCGGCATTATTTTATGCGAAGGCTACGGACTTACAGAGACCACTGCTGCAACCTGCCTTAATTTACCCTGGGCACTACGCGAGGGCACGGTCGGGCGTCCTTTGCCCGGCACTGATCTGCGTTTGAGCGACGAAAAAGAAATTCTTGTGCGCGGTCGCGGAGTCTTTTTAGGCTTTTGGGGCAAGCCTGAGCAAACCAAAGAAGTCTTAAGCGATGATGGATGGTTTTCGACGGGCGATATTGGCGATATTGATGGCGATGGTTTTATAAAAATTATCGATCGTAAAAAAGACATTATCGTCACCTCGCAGGGCAAAAATATTGCGCCCCAACGCGTAGAAAATTTGATCAAATCAAAAAGCCCAAGTATCGCTCATGTCGTTGTTGTCGGCGAGAAGAGGCCTTATCTTACTGCGCTGATTGCTCTTGATAGAGTGAATGCAGGCTCCGTCGCAGGCGCTTCGTCGCCGAATGTAAAAATGCGGGATCTTGCGGCCAATGCCAATGTTTATCAGGAAGTTAAAAAAGCTATAAATGAGGCGAATCTTTCATTGGCTAATTTTGAGCAAATCAAAAGATTTTATATTCTCGATAGAGAGTTTGAAGTAGGACGAGAACTTACTCCCACGTTAAAAGTGAAGCGAAAAGCGTGTGCGGAAGAGTTTCGAGCAGAAATCAAAGTATTGTATGCATAAATACTTATCGAGTATGGTTATGCCCATGAGCTTTTTATTAAGTGAGGTTTTTAAGTGAAATGTATTTCATCACCCTGTTGCCCATTGATCGCTAAAAATCGTCTCCTGTGGCTTTTGGCGGTTGCCTTCATTGGCATCAGCGCAGATCAAGTGACAAAAATATGGGCACAAGATGTCCTCGCCGAGCCTTACACCGTCCAAGAAGAAGTGATGGTGGATAATGAAATGCAAAAGGTAAATAAAAAAGTTTATTATCCCATTCGCGTTATCGAAGTTATACCGAATGTTTTTAACTTTATGTATAAAGAAAATCCTGCTGCAGCATTTTCTTTGACGCGCTCTTTGCCTGATTGGTTTAGGCGACCAATGCTTGTCAGCATTAGTATTATTGCCTCGATATTTTTTCTTATCTGGTATTTTCGTATGAAAACCTCAGATGGCTTCATCCTGGCTTCGTTCAGCTTTATTCTCGCCGGGGCTTTAGGCAATCTTGCAGATAGAATACGCCTTGGCTATGTCATAGATTTTCTCGATGTTCATGCTGGTTTCTTGGGCTATCCCCATCTGCACTGGCCAACCTTCAATGTTGCCGACAGTTTTATCGTGGTCGGTGCCATTGGAGTGATATTTCGTACTATTTGGCCGGTAAAAGAGAACGGAGAAAATTCTGTCGATAAAATTCCAGCTTAGGTGATTAAAAGTGTGATCTAGTATAAATAGAAATCACCTGAAATTAAGCTCTTAAAGGTCCATAATTAGGTAATGCGCTTATGGAAAGCAAATTGCTAAATTATGGATTTTATTATGAAATTAAAAAATATATTAATTGCCGCTATTTTTGGTAGTGCGATGAGCGGCTTTTGTGAGCAGCTTGAGGAAGAATCCAACGAAGAGCTCGACCAAAGCCAACCTCTCAATGACGAAGTTCCCCTCACTAATGAAGATTTCTATGCCGGCATGGGTGGCGGAGGTGGTGGAGGCAGTGGCTTTAGTCCCGGACGCGGCGGTTTTGGTCCTGGTCGTGGCGGTTTTGGCCCTGGTCGAGGCTTTGGTCCTGGACCCATACTTCCAAATCTCATAGACGCGCGCAATAATCCGCCCTCGAGTGAAGATGAGGATATCGCCCAAGCGCAAGATCGTTTTCAACGTCTACCTAATGCGGCTAACCCCAATAACGCTAAACCAGGTGGTTTTTTAAACTGGCTCTATAATCTGTGGTCTGGCGGCGGTGCCCCATCGACACCTCAAGGTGGCGGAAGTCCCCAATAGTTGGCTAAAAGCTAAAAAAATACCTCCCTTTAGGAGGTATTTTTTGGTCATTCTCTAGAGCGGCAAAGATTGAACATGGCGCTGTTTTGGCGCCGCATTTTTTTGTCTTTCTTGCTGTAAAAGCTTCGTCAATTGAATCAATACTGCTGCTGCTGATAATTGGCGCGAATAAAGAGCATTACAAAGTTGATGAAGATTCATAGGCGGAAAGCAATCGATAGCATCTTGCTCGCCACTATCTTTGGCCCAATCCGAAGCCGTTAGTCCATAATAATCTTCACTAAAAATAGGAGCGCCTTTCTCGAGGATAAATTTCATAAGATCGGCTCTGCCAGAGCGCGCGGCCGTCATGAGCAATGTTTTTCCCTCGGCATCGCGCAGCTTTAGCATTTCGCTCTTAAAATTATTCTTAAAATTTTCAATTTCTTCAGGGGCATAAAGATTTTTAAAACGCGTAAAAAGAGTCTCTATTTCTTCGTGCTTCTTATGAAGAACGTTTTCACAGAAATGCTGATAGTCTTCGCGCATAAATATAAGTTCAATAATGCTGCGCCCATCTTTGTTGCGCGCATAAATATCTGCGCCTTGCTCAATAAGAAAATCAGCAAGCTTTAAGCGTGCATCTAAAATTGCTTTATGAAGCAGAGGTTCTTGATCTATGCGGGTTTCAACATCGACTTTATTCGCAGGATCCAAAATATACTTTTTAAAATCATCTTCGCTATCTTGTTCGTAATGGCGCCGAAGTTCTTTGACCGCTTCGCTTTGTTCTCGGGCGATTTTGATCGCATCGTCACGGAATTTTTCAAACAGCAATGTTTCCATGACTTTATCGTTTGCGCTCAAATAAAATTCTGCCCCATTTTGTATAAGAGCCAAAAGACAGTTAGTAGCCTTGTTCTCGGTCGCACGCTTAACCAAAGACTCACCAAATTCATCGCGCATGAACTTCATGATGGAGCCCAAGCGAAGCTGGTATTTATTCTTTTTTGACCCTTCACGATAATATGGTGCACAAAAATCAAGAATTCCTTGCGCTTGATCGCGTTTAAAGAGCGTAAAAAGACTCAACAGCTCGTCTTCACGGTCATTTATTGCAGTTCTTAGAGCAACATTTCTCATGAGGCTAGATGGAGTTTTTCCGTCGTTATTTTTGAGCCAAACATCGACATAGCGCTTCAGTAAAAAAGGCGTGAGATTTTCATCGTTATTTTTTGCCGCTAAGTGCAGGGCATTTTCATTCTTTTTCGTCACTAAATATATATTCGCGCGGGATTTTTCCAGTCTTTTTGCTACGCTCACATCCTTGTTCTGGACCGCATAATGAAAAGCGCTAAAACCATCATTATCCTGCATATCGATAAAAAATCGGTTAGCATTTTTATTGCTCAATAAAGCCTCGATCACTTCTTTGTTATTATTGGCGATTACTGCCACATGCAAAGCAGTTTTGCCTTCGCTATCCACGAGAAAGATATTTTCATTTTCACTTAAGAGCTTTTTGATTAAGTTGGCATCGCCGCTCAAGGCCGCATTATGGAGCGGATAGCCAATAAGCATTTGCATATCATCAGCCTTTTTTCCCATTGATGAGGCTAATAAATTTCCTATCTCTGCATAGCTAGAAAACAGATGATTTTCTTCATTGTCATTAAAGACATCAAGAGCGGTTTTACCAGCCTTAGTTCTGATTTCGCTGTCCGCACCAGCATCAAGAAGTTTCTTTATCCAAGAGACGTGCACCTTATTTTTGGCAGCGACATAATGGAGGGCGGTCTTGCCCTCATGATCTTGGGCATTGACATTGGCACCGGCTTTCAGAAGAAGCTCGGTGATATTCTCGTCTGCAGCCATCATCAGCGCTGTTCTTTGAAACTTATCCTTGCCCTCAACATCAACACCAAGAGCCAAAAGTTTTTTCACCGTTTCTTTAGTACTGCTATTCATAGAGGCCAGCGCTAAAAATCCCATTTCATTCTGCTGATGGGGCAAAAGATTAATTCCTGGGCAATTAAGCAGCTTCAATGCGGCTTCTTCATAGTTTGAAGAAATCGCCCATTCTAAGAGACTCATATTTTCGACAACGAGATTGATGTCCGGATGGCCCTCAGTAAGAAGCCATTGAATTGATTCAGAAGCTTCTTCCCAAGATCTGTTTACCGTCGGGTTTTTAATGAGGTCATAGAGTCGATTCGAATCATATTTGATAAAAAAATTAGATGTTCGCACGGCGGGGGAAGGAGAATTTAGTTTTTCTTTTAGTCCATCTAGTTCGGGAAATTTACTTTGTTTTATCCCCTCAATCGGTGCTCCAACATATTCATGATTGGCATAAGGATCGCCTTCGAATTCTATTAAAAATAAATTGATAAAATCCGCGATGAGTTGGCCATTATCGCCATCGCGGAAAAGAAAGAGGATGTGAAAGGGCGACGCATTTTGCTTATCTCTTTGATGAATATTAGCGCCTTTTTCGAGCAAGAGGCGCGTTATTGCGAGATTGCGAGTTTGAACAGCCAAATGAAGAGCGCTTTTAGATAGAAAATTTTCGCGCGCCCCCAAATTCGGCCCTCGGGCAATAATTTTTTCGGCCATCCTCGTCTGGCCGGTTTCAATGGCAAGCATAAGAGCGCTATACCCTTGCCCATCCTGCGCATTGAGCCAGTTTTTTAGGGACTCATGCTTCAAAAGCATATCAAGCCTTGTTTCATCTTTGGCACGAATTGCATCATGCAAAGGATATTGAACAAAGAATATTTGTTCGTTACCAGATGTGCTCGTGGAAAGCGCACTTACCAGGCCAGAATAAAAAAAGCTCAGGCATAAAATAAATACATTAATTATCATTTACTATCTCTTTTTAAGATATGCTATATTGCGAATTTATTTTAAATTTAAGATGGTTTATGTCAATACCGTTAATAGTGTAATGCATTGACAGATGCTAGCCATAGTATACTCTTTTAAAGTAATCTGATTTACCTTGGTTGTGTTGTGAATAATATATCTTTAATTTTCATTCTTCTGTTTGCCTTAGATGCGAGCCAAGCTCTCAGCGGACATGCTTATGCGCCCCAAAAGAATGCTGGTGTGGCCTTAATTGACTGTTTGAAGGGTGTACCGCAAGAGCTTCCTCATGGTTTTAACAACTATATTCTTCAAAATGTTAATGGAAAAATAGCTGGCGAAGACTGGGTTACTTTTCAACTTCGCACAAGTATTGATTGGTTCAAATTCTACACAAATAAACTAGCTGTCTTCGATATCGACCAGACCTTGTTCACCGGCAAGCCTGGCAGGCCTGTATATGCCGATATGGTCAAAATTTTCAAAAAATTAGAGGAAGAAGGCTGGAAGATTATTGCTCTTACCGTGCGCCCTTTTTCTGATGAAATAGCCGCAATGACTTTTGATGATCTCGAAGCTGTAGGCTTAGGGCCGTGGTTCAAAAGACCTGCGAACAATAACCCTGAATATGTTTCCCCCGATAACATCGTCGTGCTTTCCAATGTGATATTTACGTCGACGGTGGGCAGGGACCCTATGATTAGGGATAAAGGAAAGGCTTTGGAATTTTTTCTCAACCAAAAAGGTCTAAGACCTCAAGTAGTACTTTTTGCTGACGATCATTGTGATGCTACCGTAGAGCTCAGTAATAGCTGTAATAATTTGGGTATTCAAAGTCTCAGCATCAATAATACCGACGAGGAGAGAGCCATCATGGATCGTCATGCAAGTAAGGCTCATGTCAGGCCCTTTCTTTCGCTCGATTTTGGACAAAAATGCCTCTTGAAAGAATGTAATAGTGGCACCTCGATATTTTTTGCCCTCCAGAGTTTTCTTTCATGCGTTGAGAAATATGTTGATACAGGTTGGATGTGGAGCAAGTTTTGCTTCGTTGATTTAGATGACATTATTTTTACTAGCAAAAGTCAATTAGTTTATAGAGAAATGCCGCGCATTTTACAGACGCTGAAAGATAGGGGATTTCGACTCATTATTGTTACTGACCGATCGCCCGAGCTATTTCAGCAAAGTATTGATGAGCTTGGCGAACAAGGACTTGCGCAGTTTTTTGATGTGGAAAATCTGAACTTCAAAAAATTTCGCAATGGCTATATTTCCAAGAGTTTTATCTTTAGTTCGAGCAAAGTTACTAAAGACCAATTTCCCGCCGAACTTTGCGACTCATACCAAATGATTAGGACGCCGCAAGGTCAAGAGCGCTTTCAAATTGCCCATTGCGCGACAAAGAGCGAGGCCTTGAAGGCATACACCACTGAATTTGCCGCTGGCCATCAACAAATCATAATTTTTATTGAAGACTTCAAAAATTATTGCCAGCTCGTTTTGGAAAAATTTAAAGATGACGGCGTTCCTGTTCTAGTCATTCAAGGCACGCTTGCAGATGAAAATCGCCGAATAGAAGTTGAAAGAATGCATCGCCCACAGGCCAAAGGCGATGATGAAGACTTGCTGTAGGGCTTCTATACTGCGAGCAACAAGGAGCACCAATCATCTTGGTGCTCTTCTTTTATGAGACGAGCTCCAAGGGCCTCGTAGGCTTCGACAACCTTCGCTGCTTGAGGCACCAAGATGCCGCTAAGAATGATATGGCCACCAGGCTTACACGTGGAAAATAAATTACTTGCCATGTGAATCAAAACGGGCGCTAAAATATTGGCCACGACGAGATCATAAGCTTGTGCGGGATATTCATGCTCTTCGCTGACTGTAAGCCAATCGATACCCACGCCATTTTTTTCTGCATTCTTCGCCGCAGTGATGAGCGCATCTTCATCTGTTTCGGTGCCAAGGACTTTTTTTATCCCCAGCTTCTTCATCAAAATAGCTAAAATTCCAGAGCCGGTGCCGACATCAAGTCCTTCCCATGAGGAGAACTTATGTTCATGTGCCTGCTGAAGCTCAAAAATAGTTCTGAGGCATAGCTGTGTCGTCTGATGCTGCCCTGTCCCAAAAGCATTTTCAGGATCCATTTCAATAAAAAGAGAGCCACGCGGATTCTTTTTGAATTCGTCGATCTCAAAAGAGGGCACAATAAAAATGCCTGGCTCGATGCGAAAGGTAGTGCACGATTTTACAAAATTGGCTTGCCAATCATCTTCGAGAAAATCGCTCCAGCGGATGCTGTTGGCAACTAATCCGCAATTTTTAAAAAATAACTGAAGCTGCTCTTCTACTTCTTTTTCAAGATCTTTTGCTGGCTCAAAATAAGCCAAAACTTTTATTTGATTATCGCCATATTTGCGCTGGCCTTCAGGCCCAATACCGTCGTCACTTTCAATGCCAATAGCGCCGCTTTCTAAAAAAGCATTTTGGGCCACTTCAAGACTTTCTGAAGTAGCCCAATATTCGGCGAGCATCCATGTTTTTGGCTGTCTTCGCATTTTATCCAATTTTACCCGAGAGAATAAAGGCCATAATCAAACCGAACAGCACCAATGATTCAATCAATGCCATGCCCAAGATCATTGGCACGAAAATTTTACCGGAAGCGCCTGGATTACGCGCAATACCTTCGAGCGCTGCAGCAGCCGCACGACCTTGGCCAAGAGCACCGCCAAGAGCAGGAAGAGCAATGGCGATGGCCGCAGCAATCGCATAGCCGGCAAAGTGGCCATTAGGATTATAGTCTGCAGCCAATGCTGAGCCAGCGGCAAAAAACATTGGAACAGCTACTATCAAAAATCTTTTCACGCTTTTCATACTTTCTCCCAAGGAAAGAAGAGTTATCAACATCAAACAAACTAATGGCCTTCCTCTTGGGTGTGTAGCGATATGTACACACATGTCAAGAGACAAAAAACCACGGTCTGAATGATACAAACCAATAAACCAAGCAAATAAAAGGGCAAAGGCAACAAGAGCGGTAATACACCGGCAAAAGCAAAAAGAACCTTGTGATCACCAATCATATTACCTGCAAGACGAATCCCCAGGCTCAACGGACGCACCAGCAAACCAATGAGCTCGACGGGAAATAAGAGCGGCGATAAAAACCATCCCCACCATGCTCCTAAAGGATTCGCAAGGTGCGTGATGTGGCTTAAACCGTGCACTCGAAGACCGTGAATATTGAAATAAGCAAAAACCACCAAGCCGCAACCAATGGTCGTATTGAGGTTGTCAGTCGGGGGTACAAAGCCTGGAACAAGGCCGAGCAAGTTCGAGCATAAAATAAACAAGGCCGCGGTTCCCACGAGAGGTACGTAGCGTTTGTAATCTTTGCCGATGATGTCGCGCATGAGCGAAAGTAAAACCGACATCAATAATTCCAAAAGATTTACCAGAGTAATTTTTGGGGAAGGCACCACATGGCGCTCAATGTTGTTTAAGCGCATACGGGCGACAAGGGCGACAATGAGCAAAATAATAAAAACCAAGAGCGCCGCAAACACATGATGCATAGTTTCAAAAATGCGCTCTTTGGGGAACAAGCCACTACGAAACACCACGGAACTGGCAAAATTATTTTGAAAAAAATCTTTTAGCTGGTCGTACCAAGGCAGCAAATGAAACCAGGAAGAATGATGATCCATAGTATGCCCCTTTAAAAATAGCCGCTTCTATTAACGCATTATTGTGTGTCCTTATTCGCCTTTTAGGTCAAGCGGGCATTAGGCTCGAAGCGCAATTATTGCACCAAAAACTAAGGGGCTCGTTAAAGCGAGCGCATACCCTAAAATATAATCGGGCTTTAAAAGCGCTAAATAAAGAGCCACACCACACATGCAAAGAAAAGTCAGAATGGGCCACAAAATGACACGGCGCGGCAATTTTTTGATAGTCAGCGCATAAAAAGCATAGCCGAGGGCAAAGACATTAATACTTGAGAGCACGGTGCCTGCAAAAGCTCCCACCAAAGCCAAGCTAAGAGATAAGCACCCAGCCATCACCGAGCCAAAAAGCGCGGCTGCAATTAAGGATAAAAGAGCGATGCTGCCATATAAAACGACGCGGCGATAACTTATGAGTTCATTGATTATTTCTTGGTTCATCGTCATCTTTTTTATTCTGTTCTATATAAGATTTGCTAAATACCCATAGGCGTTTGCCGGCAGCAAGGGCGCCAATTAGAACGCCTACGATCAGGCCGTAGGGCGAACTTGCGAAATACTTATCAACGAAATAACCAAGCAAAGCCGCAATGGCAATAGAAAGGCCAACTTCTAAGCCAACCGCACTGGTTTTTATATAAACTTTATAAGCCTCAGCCTGGCTTTGCCGCCAGTTTTTAAGATTCTTCGTAAGTTTTTCTCGTTTATCTTCTTTGTTCATAGTGTGCCTAAAATGAGCTGCTAGATTCTTTTCAAGATTATTCCATTTAGGCACAAAGGCGCCATTTAAAGCTTTTCACACTCAATTACCTGCGTGCAAAAATTAATTAAGTGATTTCTGAAGAAATGGTAATAGCGACCAGGATCGCGTTTTTTGAGCGCTTGCTCATTTTTAACTTCCAAATAAGTTGTTTTTAAATCGAGCCACTGATGACCATATTGTCCATCAACTTCGCTACTTTTATTGCTCGTTTTTGGCCTTTTGTCGAATACGAGGAAAAAATTCATATTGCCATAGGGCTTATCTGTCCTACCGGAAATGGCAAAATTGCCCCCTTGTTGGAAATGAAAGTTCTCCACCGACGCATTAACTCCCGCCTCTTGAAAGAGCTCCTTTCGTGCTCCTTCTCGCCAGGTTTCCCCGGGCTCTAAATGACCGCCTGCTGTTTCAATTGTACCCGCATAAGTGCCCTTTCGTTTTTGCGTGAGAATTTTAAAGCCGCCTTGGGACGATGGATAGAGGACCAAGGTAAACGCGCTCCACGGAAGATCGCCGTTATAATCAAGCTCCACTTGTTTTCCCTTGACAAAAGTTCCTACCTGAGGAGGAACACGGTCACCCAGAGGTTGATCACCACGAATTTTAAAACCGTAATTGTCTTTCAAAAAATCAGCGGAAAGTGCTTGGGCGGCAGACTGCGTTTCTTCGACAGGCGCTACGGGATTATTTTGAGGTCTCTCTTCAGGTCTCGGTGGTTCCCTAAGATCGGGCTCTTCTACATCCTGATTCTGTGAACGCTCATGGGCAGGTTTTTTGGGTGTTTTTGCTGGAGAACAAGCTAAAAAAGTCCAAGAAATAAAAATGAAAATGATATAAGAAATTTTTAAACGCATTAGAGAGCCCTCAAAAGATGCTTTTAGATAGCAATCCTATGCCAAGATGGCAAGTTGTTAAGGGATTCTCATAGCCGCGAGCAGTTTATCATGCTCACAAACATCATCTTTTCAGGCTTGACCTGAAATCCACCCAAAAATCTCAAAGACAAATTAAGATGCCTTTTTTGAACTCAAATAGATTTAGGTCAGCCCGAAATAGTAGGTGATTGTAGAGCTTATTTAATCCAGGAAGCAGTCAAGCTGCAATGACTGCTTACAGGCCAAAACGGTTATTCGTTTTTCCACCAAGAACGAGGTCCGCTATCACAGTTGAAAGCGTCTAAGCCACGATGTTGGCATGTCTCAGTAGTATTTGGAGAATAGATTACCGAGTTAGGGTCATGCAGCGATTGTCTCTTTCCTTCCTCGTAAGGAATCCAAGCACCGCAATCCCAACAAAAAGTAGCGCCGCATCCGTTAGCTAAAAGTTTCTGATGAGGATTGTCCGGATTTCCTCCGCACTGCATCGTCAAACAGCCTTCATTTTTTTCCATGACATTCGTACAAGCGGGATTTGGGCACGGCTTTATGGTATCGTTAAACTCGATGTTAAGGAGTGCTTGAGCGTCGCAGCGATGCTCACTACCCTGATAAATTTTTTCGCATTGAATACAAATATTTTTGTTGCATTCACCGCATTGCAAATAGAGATTCCCGCGGCTTTTGGCCTCGTTCAGATCTTCTGGAAAGTAGACGCCACCACAAGCTTGGTGGGGACAGTATTTTAAAGCAGCAGTAGTGGCTCGTTCTTTAAGACTATTGTAAGTATCTTTGCCCAATAAACGAGTAGTTTCTTCTTTTGACACCGGCAGTTGACAAGACGCATCTTTGCAAGTGGGGCATTTGACTACAAAGCTATTATTTTTCTTTGCGTCATAATCAAAACCATTTTCTTTGACCATGGTGTTATAATAGTGTTGCAAACAATCATTGCAAATCGACTTATTGCATGGGGTTGGGACTACCTGCTCAAACTCATCCAAACATACGCCGCATTCTTTCATTTGCACGGGAGCTTTGGGTGGCACAGGCGGATCAATGGCAATAATCCCTAGATATTCTTCAATAGAGATTCCTACTTGAGCGGCATGTGAAACATGCAATCTATACTCACTCACCGTTCCCTTAAAACCCAGTGCTTCCATACTGCGTTGTTCTTGCGGATTAGCTGCTTGAATTTCAGCGTTTTGATAGGCCCGTCCTTCGTAGTGAAATGCTCTCAGGTGGTCATTGTTGGTGAAATGAAAAATCCTCGAGTGAAAGTTTAAATTCGAAAGGGCTTGAGCCACATGATTACAATTGTCTTCAGAATCATCGCTAAAAACGATAGTGGATACAGTGCTAAAAAAATTAGGACTGTACTTTATGATATTCGAGAGCACTTCGCCTTTGTTATAGGCAGAACTGGCAGCGATAATACTTCTAAAAGCGCCGGCGGATGATATTGCACCATGGGCTTCCATCTTTTCCATGAGAACGCCTTGAAATAAGTCGCCGGTCTCCGCCTCAAGTGCTATGCCCGCTTCTTCAAATCTCCGTATAACTTCGCTGATCGTGTCAAAGCTGCGCTGAGTTAGAATAAGTACTTTGGAGCCTTTATCACGCATTCGTTGAATGTTTTCAAGAGTCGTTTGCTGCAGAGGAACAAAGCGGTTTCCATCCATGCCTCTCGTTATTGTTGTATCATCAGCATCTAAGAGGATAAGCACCCCTGGACCAGCCAAGTCTACGAGACGACGAAGATCTTTGCAGGTTTCAAAAGTTCGCACTTTTGCTTTTAATGCAGAGGATGCTTGTCGCTCTAAGTCTCCAAAATCGCTGTCCCCTAGGCCAAGATGTTTTCCTTCTTCTTCTAAATCGTGATGCGAGCCATTGCCTTGATAAAAGGCTCCTAGGTATCGTTGCTTAAAGTCTGCGATTTCGGCTTTATGCTTCGCTCGGGGTGCCTCGAAATCCAGAAGTTCCAGCTGTACTAAATAAGCTAGTTTAGCATCGTCACTTAGGTGAGCAACTTGGGCTAGGGCCTCTTTAACAAGTTCGGCATTTTCAGTGGGGACATTGTAGCTTTGAGAACCAATCTGGATTTTCTCAAAAGCAAACAGCGAGCAGGAAGTTAAAATATAAATAAGGCCACAAATATATATATTTCGCACTAAAAACTCCATCGTGCAATAAAAGCACCATTGCCCCAGCAAATTTACGGGGCTGTAATGGGTATACGCTAAATGGTTTTTAGCCAAAAACAATACTCTGTTCGCTAAGCGTTAAATATTTTAAAAAATAAGCTCGTCATTAGACTTAGGAAAAAATTGTTTAGTCGTAATCAATAATTCACGTATTTCAGAACTCACGTAGCGATGAGCATTTTCGCTCGACGGCCTAATCAAAAGTGTTCTTTTCTCATCGCGGTGATTGATTTTATATGTCATCTTTAATTCGATATAAGTGAATTCATTCGAGTACAGATAGTGCGCTGAGGCTTTCTCGATATAGCCGTCCACATCGCCTTGGATCGTTAGTATTTCAGGCTCCGGCATTTCTTCCCTATAAAGATAAATTTGATTGCCGTAGATAATCATTGAATCATCGGAACCATCGATCCGAACTGAAACGCCGAAAACCGAATAATCAGCAAAACTTTGAAATGAAAAAATGCTCATGCATAAAAATAAAAATTTAAGCTTCATTGCAAACCTCCAGGTAATAGTGGCCAGAGCAATCGAAGCGAAAAGTTTTATTCCAAATAGTAGGAATAAACCCACTATTTTTGGCGGTATAGGTTGTAAGCAAAACTCTCAATAAGCGGGCACATCGAGCATCGTTGTAGTTGCTATGCTTTGTCTAAGTTCAGTATTCCTAGGTTCAACAATCATTGTTTTGCCATCATTGCTAAATCTGACAATGCTTTGATTGGCATCATAAGAAGTCGTTGCGGTGCTTTCCAAGCTACCTTCAGTTCCATAATAGAACGATTGAACAGGCGAATACCAGGCCTTATAATTTCGAGAAGTAAGCAGGAGCTGCAGATGTTTCGACTCGTTATCAGCAACTCTTAAGGCTAAGGGAATGCCTGCATTGATGGAATAGGATGCTATGATTTTGGTAGGGGAAGAATTAGAAGAAAGATCGTAAGTATTTAAGAAATTTTGATTGCCATCTTTGAGAGAAGAAATGCCGTATAAGTGCTCTCCATCTTTTGATACAGCCCATATGTCTGCGGCATTTGAACCATCAATGGCAAAAACCTTGCTCGCCCCATCATTAAGACCCAACAAAAAATATTCGGCTCCTTTGTTGACGACCTTGATCATTAAAAAAGGATTCCTTTCGCAAGGAATATAGTGTGCTGACACCGCCGTATTTGAATGGAACTTGTCTGGAATTGCTAAGGCAACACATGTTTCACTTCCTCTACAGAAGTGTAGTTGCTGCCCATAAATTTTGAGTTTGTCCTCCGAATGAGAGATAGAAATTTCCTTGGCTTGAATAATATTAACTGCAAAAATTGCTGAGGAGAAAATGCAGAAAAAGCTAGATACTAAGAGATGTCTAAAGAACATAATAGCTCCCAAAAAACGCTTTATTAAGCAGCAGTTTTGAGGGAGAAGTTATTTCTTTTTTGGAATAGTTCCTAAGACTGAAAGCCTCACAAAATTTTCAAAAAATCTACGCATGTCGTCGGAAAGAGGGTTTGCCCTTTTTGAAACTAAATCCATGCAAACGATGGTGATTAAAGCCCGAAAACTAAGTTCTTCACGATTATAAAATTCGTAGTTAGTAATCAAAGACGTGGTCTTAATTTCTTTTACAAAAAAACGCACTTCGATTTCATCACCGTAAAAAAATGGTTTTTTATAATCCGCTTCGATGTGCACCGTCGGAAATCCGATCTGATGCTTATTAATGAGTTCTGGATAGGTGATAGACCCATGCTGATTAAATAAATCTTCAAAACTCTTATGACAAAAATGAAAATAGCGCGGGTAATAAACGATCCCCGCGCCATCTACATCGTCAAATCGCACTTTATGACGAGATATAAACATGATTATAAGGCCTCTGCACCGCCGATAATTTCCATGAGTTCTTTGGTGATAGCTGCTTGACGAGCACGATTGTATTGTAGCGTTAACTTTTCCGTCATTTCCTTGGCATTTCTCGTCGCATTATCCATGGCGCTCATGCGTGCACCTTGCTCCGATGCAAATGATTCGAGGAAGGACTGATAAAGTCTGGTTGCAAAATGGCGAGGGACTAATGATTCGAGCAAACGCTCTTGATCAGGCTCGTATAAATAGTCAACAGGCAAATGCGCTACATCAATCGGAGCTCTCACGACGGGCAATAGCTGCTCAACCACTACTTGTTGTGTAATAGCCGATTTAAATTCGTTGTAGATCAAAAATACGGCATCAGTTTCGTGCGATAAAAAGCGAGCACAAATTTCATCAGCAATATGATTAGCAATAGGCAAATCAAAGACTTTTGCCTCAGGATAATAACGCTTCTGAATGCTTACACCCGCTCGTTGCAGACCTTCATAACCTTTTTTACCGATGACGGAGACCTTGATAGTGTCGTATTGCGGATTGTCGATGATAAATCGCTGCACCATACGCACCACCGAACTATTGAGCGCACCACATAGCCCGCGATCAGAAGTGAGTGCCAAAACTTCGACATTCTTTTTTACCGGACGGTTAAAAAGAAGAGGATGTGTTTCGGCATTGGTGGCTTCAATACGTTGTGCAAGGGCCGACATGAGCGACAATAATTTCGAGGCATAGGGGCGAGGCCGACTCACAGCCTCTTGCGCACGCCTTAACTTACTTGCCGCTACCATTTTCATGGCGCGCGTAATTTTTTCAGTATTTTTTACGCTCTTTATGCGATTTTTTGTTTCACGTAAGGATGCCATCTCATTCTCCTAGCGAAGCTTAATCAATGGAATCCGCTTTCGCGAGCTTGCCATCAAAGGAAGTATCAAAAGCTTTGAGTGCTTTATCAATCCGTGCACGCATAGCATCGTCGATTTTTTGTTTAGGATTTTCGCGAATATCACGCAAAATGTCCGAATGTTCGCTTCGCATAAAAATAAGTAATTCTTTAGCATAGCGAGGTACTTCTGCTGATTGATATTTTCTTACCCAGGTCGCACGTGTCGTTGGATCTGCAATTTGGGTGGCCGCATAAATTTGAATCACTTGCTCTTCAACCGGCATTGGCTCGTATTGGTTTTGCTTCAAAAGCTCAAACAAACGCTTGCCGCGAGCAAGTTGCTCCAGAGTAGTTTTGTCGAGGTCCGAACCAAATTGAGCAAAGGCTGCCAAAGCACGATATTGCGCAAGATCGAGACGCATGGAGCCTGCAAGCTGACGCATGGTCGCAACTTGAGCAGAACCACCGACGCGTGAAACCGACAAACCAACGTTTACCGCTGGACGCTGACCAGAGTAAAACAATTCCGTTTCCAAAAAGATTTGGCCGTCAGTGATAGAGATCACATTGGTTGGAATGTAGGCCGAAACGTCGCCGGCTTGGGTCTCTACAATCGGCAAAGCGGTTAAGCTGCCGCCACCTTTTTTGATCTCAGGATAGGCCTTAAGTTCTTCAGGATTGCTCGTGATTTTGGCCGCACGTTCAAGTAAACGAGAGTGGAGATAAAACACGTCGCCAGGGAAGGCTTCACGGCCCGGTGGACGACGAAGCAGCAAAGAAAGCTGACGATAAGCAACGGCTTGCTTCGATAAATCGTCATAAATAATCAAGGCATGCTCACCATTATCGCGCCAATATTCAGCAATGGCGCATCCGGTATAAGGTGCCAAGAATTGCAAAGGTGCAGGATCCGACGCGGTTGCCGATACGATAACGGTATATTCAAGAGCATTTGCTCGACGCAAACGCTCCATCACTTGGGCAACGGTCGATTGCTTTTGTCCAATCGCCACATAGACGCATTTTACGCCGGTATGACGTTGATTAATGATGGTATCAAGAGCGATAGCTGTCTTTCCAGTTTGACGATCGCCAATGATGAGCTCGCGCTGACCACGTCCGATAGGAATCATCGCATCGATCGCTTTGATACCCGTCTGCATAGGCTCTTTTACGGGTTCACGAGCAATAATCCCTGGGGCCTTAGTTTCGATACGACGAGTTTCGGTCGATTTAATTGGACCCAAATCATCAATAGGCTCCCCAAGACCATTCACGACGCGGCCCAAAATACCATTACCTACCGGCACGTCGGCAATACGTCCCGTTCTTTTAACGATATCGCCTTCTTTAATGCCACTATCGGAACCCATGATCGCGATACCAACGCTATCTTGATCGAGGTTCAAGATTAGGCCTTTCACACCATTATGAAACTCTACGAGCTCACCAGACTGCGCATGATCAAGACCATAAACGCGGGCAACACCGTCGCCAACGGTCAAAACTGAGCCAGTTTCTACGGCTTTGGTTTTAGTATCAAAATTTTGGATCTCAGTTTTGATAATCTGAGATATTTCCTCGGCTCTTAGTTTCATGATTCCCACCTACACCATCCAAAAAATTTATTGTTTGCTGAGCAATTTTTGTTTAATCATCTCGAGTTTGTTCTTAAGACTACCGTCATAAACTGTGCCACCGACTTCGATTCTCAAGCCACCAAGCAAGGAAGGGTCGATGACGAGTTCTGGAATTACTTCTTTGTTAAGAGATTTTTTAAGAGAACTTGTTATCTCGCTGAGCTCTTGATCACTTAAGGCTTCAGCACTGACAATTTTTATGCGGACGCGTTCTTGATGAGAATCCACCAAAGAAAGCAAAGCTTCATAAATCAAGGGCAACAAAGACATCCGATTTTTTTCAATCAATAAGAGCAAAAACACCTGCAAATATTTATGCATGGCAGCTCTTTCAGAAATTTTATTAACGATGTCGCGTCGATCAAGAGGAGAAAAGGCTGGATCAAGAAAAACCTTTTTCAACTCTTTTGACGATTCAATCAAATCGACAAAAGATTTGAGCTCTGCCACCACCTCGTCGAAGGCTTCGGTTTTCAGACTCAGCATGAGGCCACGAGCATAGCGGCGCGCAATTACCTGCTGGTAAAACATTAGTGCACCTCTTTAGCGGTAGAAGGCAATTGAGCAATAAGTTGCTTTTTCAGATGCTGATTCATTGCTTCGCGTTGATTTTCTACGACGTGTTTTTTGGCCGACGAAAGGGCAAGGCCAATCATCTCTTCAGCTAAATGGTGTTTGGAGCGAGCCCAGTTTGCGCGAATGGTATCCTCGGTATTTTTCACAATACGAGCTTCCATTTCTTTCGCTAAACGCTGTTTTTCCTGTCTCTCAAGGAGCGCCTGTTCCATAAATAGGGCTTTTAATTTTTCGATTTCTTGGCCTAAAGATTTTAGCTTTTGATCGTAATTTGCAAGTTGCGCTTCAGCCGCAAGTTTTGCTCTTTGACCTTCTTCAATGGCTTGAGCGATATCTTTTGAACGGGTTTCTAAATAAAGTGCCAATGGTTTTTTAATGGTACGACCCAAGAAAACAACGAAAATCAAAAAAGTAAGACTGAGCCAACCCAGGGCTGGCGCATCTTTGTATTCAGATCCTAGATGCCACCAGTTAATGCCACCATGTTCGCTGGCCCAAAGAGGCAAGGAAGAAAGCACAGCCAAGAGCACATAAACTCGATTATTAGTTGTCATAAACTACTCCCTGCACTAGGTCATTAAGGCTCGAATGACATCCTTAGAAAGTGCCTCACTTGTATCATGAAACTGCGCTCTGATGAGGTGCTCTTCCTCTTGCAGTTCGCGCTCTGCTCGCTCAAGTTTTTCCTTGGCATCCTTTTTGACGCGTGCCAAAAATAGTGAATGTTCCTTATCGGCTTCTGATTTAAGGCTGGAGAGGGCATGTCGTGCTTCCACTCTTGCTTTTTCATACTCAAGATCAAAGTGCCGGCCTTTTTCTTCCGCCAAAGTGATCATTTCCGCAGCCTCTTTTTTAGCGCCATCAATGCGTTTTTCACGTTCTTCAAAAAGGGCTAAAATCGGCTTAAAGAGTAGGCCTGATAAACATAACAGCAAGGTCATGAAAATAAAGACTTGCACAAAGATCGTTGCGTTTAGTTCCACAAAATTCCCCTGGCAGTCGAGAGTTTGAACTCATTGGGCTGTAGCGATATTCAATAGTCATGTCAAGGCAAGAGCTTAGAGCTGGTGCCGAAATTTTACATGTGGGCTCAATAACTTAGAAAACCCCATTGCAGCGTTATCATGTCCATATAGGATAATATCCTCAGTGAAGAACTTTTAAGCATACGAGAAAACTATGAGAAAATTGCTGGCTATTGTATTGTTATTAACCCTTAGTTTTGGTTGTTCTCATGCTGAAAAAAATCTCGTATCTAAGCGACAAAAAAATACCATCGCGACGACCATAGAAAATCTAATTAATAATGCCGATCCTCATGTAAACATCGGTGTTAAAATTACGGCAGTCGCCAATAATGAAACCATTTTCGAAAAAAATCCACATCGCTTATTTATGCCGGCGAGCACCATTAAGCTGGTTACTTTGGCCGCAGCCCTCCATTATTTAGGCCCTTATAAGCGCTTTGAAACAAAGGTATTTACTGATGAGTTTGATAGTAAAACTAAAACCGTAAAAAATATCTATTTAAAAGGCAGTGGCGATCCAAGTTTGATGGATTATGATTTGGCCAATTTGGCTCTTGAACTCAAGCAAATGGGCATAAAAAAAGTGAATGGCGAAATCTATTTTGACGACACCATTTTTGACGACATGCTCTGGGTCCGGGGCGCCATGTGGGATGATCGAGTCAAGGGTTTTTCAGCGCCGGTGAGTGGCTTGAATCTCAATTATAATCGTGTGGATATTAAAATTGTGCCCGCCTATGAGGTGGCTCACCCTGCGCATGTTTTAGTAAGGCCTTCTCTCAGTTTATTTAAAATTAAAGCGGAGGCGATTACCAAGGAAGCAAATTTTGGACGTTTATTGACGCTATCTTTTGAACATCCCGATCAACGTAAAGAAGAATGGCCGAGCGATAATTTAGAAGGTTTAAAGCCAGGCGATACCATTGTCGTGAGCGGTCAAACGCCTCTTAATGCTGGTCCCTACTATTCTTCCATTGCCGTGCATAACCCAAGCCTCATGGCGGCGAGCTATTTTAAAGAGCAACTTATAGCGATGGGTATTAAAGTATCTGGCGCACTGTCTCGAGCTGCGACGCCGGAAAAAGCCTTGCTTTTGGCGACATTTTTATCACGTCCTCTGAGTGAAGCGCTGATTGATTTCACCAAAATTTCTAACAATGTCGCCAATGATAGCCTGATAAAAGCAATCGCTGCGGCCGATGGGGTGAAACCCGCTACAGCATCAGCCGGGCTAAAACTTGTCAATGATTTTTTGGCCAAAGAAGTAGGTATTGCCTCCGGGACATTGGTTACGGCAGATGGTGCAGGGGTATCACGGTATAGTTTAATGAGCCCCGATCAATTAATTCGAGTGCTCAACTACGCGGCTCACCGCTTCACGCTGAGCCCCGAGTTTATGTCGGCGCTGCCTATAGCGGGCCATGATGGCTTGTTAAGTTGGCGCATGAGAAACCACTACCAAAAAGCAAATGTACGCGCAAAGACAGGAAGTATGACAGGCATTTCATGTTTGGCCGGCTATTTTGTCGATGAGGCTGGAGAGCGCTTCGCTTTTTCAATCATGATTAACGGCTTTGCTGGCAACAGTCAAAAATACACTAAATTACAAGATGATATTTTGGCGGTGATGATGACGCCTAAAGATGCAGCGGTAGTGAAAAAATAATATTTCGTATATGCACCGATCGAAATTTTATCAACCTTAAATACTACGCTGTAGGCGATGATTGAAGGATGCTTTTTATACTTTTGATTTTATCACCCTACTTTTGGCACCTCTTTATCGTAGGATGTCTAAATGCAAACACTCACTATCGAAAAACTTAGAGAAGACACACCAGCCACAGCACAGCTCATTCATTTCAATAATGCCGGCGCATCGCTTCCCCCTCGCCCCGTCGTAAATGCTATTAAGGATCATCTTGATTGTGAAGCATTAATGGGTGGTTATGAGGCGGCTCATTTCGCTGCACATAAAATTGATAACTTTTATGCAGCAGCTGCTCGGTTCATAAATTGCACGCCAGAAGAAATTGCTTTCACCGAAAATGCCACTCGCGCATGGGACATGGCTTTTTATAGTCTTAAATTTGCACCCAAAGATAAAATCATCACTTCGGCTGCGGAATACGCGAGTAATTTTCTTGCTTTTTTGCAGATCAAAAAGCGTTATGGCATTGAAATTAAGGTCGTTAAAAATGATAATTTTGGCCAATTAGATATCCACGATTTAGAAGATAAAATTGACAAAGATGTTAAACTCATTGCTATTACTCATATCCCTACGCAAGGAGGATTAATTAATCCTGCTATTCAGGTAGGGGAAATCGCAAAAAAATATAACATTACTTTTCTTCTGGATAGCACTCAGTCCATCGGACAAATGCCTATAGATGTTGAGGAAATTGGATGCGACTTTTTATGTGCTACGGGCAGAAAATATCTGCGGGGCCCACGCGGCACGGGTTTTCTTTATGCGCGAAAAAATAAGATAAGTGAGCTCGAGCCACCTTTTATTGATCTTAAAGCTGCGCGCTGGATGGCGGATGAAGAATATATGCTTGCTAGTACTGCGGCACGTTTCGAAAGCTGGGAGCAAAATATCGCTGCCAAAATAGGCCTTGGCGTCGCGATTGACTACGCACAAAAGCTGGGGATGAGTGCTATTTGGGAGAGGATTCAGCAGTTATCAAAATTAATGCGCTCTCACCTTCAAACTATTCCAGCTTTAAGCATGCATGATCTTGGAGAAAATAAATGTGGAATAATTAGCTTCACTATTAAAGATAAATCCCCACAAGAAATCCAAAAATATCTCGCACAAAAAAATATAAATGTTTCTATTTCGCTCGAAGAATATGCTCGCTTAGATCTTCATCAAAGAAAATTACCGGCCATCATTCGGGCATCTCTTCATTATTACAATACTGAAGAAGAGATTGACCAATTTGTTACTATGCTCACTCAGTTGGCTTCTTCGCGCTGATGATCAGTGGAGATTGAGGAAAGAGTCGAACGCGCAGATTTAATCATTACTTTTGTTTTAAGTATTTTCAGAAGTTCTTCTTTTTCTTCCTCAGAAATAGAGGTGCTTTCTTCAATCAGATCAAAGATAGTCTTGTCATCAAGAACGGGCAGCCCCGTATCCACCTGATAGTTTTTAAGAAGAAGAAGCATGGGGTAGGAGGGGCTAAAACTAATAGTATCCTGGCCTGGACCATATCCCAAGCAAAGGCTAAAAAGAGCGGTAAATAATAAGCGCTCTTTCTTATAATCACCGGCAATGCTCCGTGAAAAATTTATATCCAATCCTTCATTTAATAGCCACTCGATCATGGCGAGCTTATTCTCGCCACGTGGCCAAAAAAGCATCTCATTATTATCTATTTTTACGCCGCTCTTTTTAAGAAATTCGCACGTTTGAATATCACCACTTTTGACAGCCATTTTGAGCAGTGGTTTTTTTTTTGCGCCGTGGCTCATAAGTAAGTTTATGATATATCTATTATTGAAGAGATAAGCTTTTTGTAAGATATTTAAATTATATCGTGAGTAAAAAGCATTTGGATCGGCTCCAATTTCCAAA
>JBPOIV010000094.1:0-6695 GCA_052034245.1 Myxococcota bacterium | reverse complement strand
TAAGCCTAAACATATTATCGCCGGGATGACAAATGCCAGCATTTCTGCTGATGGCTGCTTCATAACCCGCATCAATCATCAGATTTATGAGCTCTTGACTACGGCGCTTATCAAAGCTTAGAGGATAAAGAAAGACCGGAACAAAGGCCTTATCGAAAAGCTGCAAAAGCTCTTCTTTGGCTCGTACAATTTCGCTTTTGGCATCATCGAGAGCAATATCATAAAAAGGCCAGCTAAATTGACCTGCGCAGCCAAAACTTACAAGACTATTTTCTTCAGCTAATTTGGAGAGCTCAGCATGGGATGATATTCGCTCATCAGGCAAAGGCATTTCGCCATCATAAAGACTCTCTCTAAGCTCTGCTAATTTAGTTTTTAAAGCCTCAGGGCGACAATGACTAAGATGCTCTATGATGTGCTGCGCGGCGAGTTTGCGTAAAGAAGGGGAATCAAGCAAAAACGAGCGATCGATATAGGTTAAAGAAATGCTGTCTTTAGAGGTTGATCCTATACGATAAAATACCTCATCCATCCATGGTAAATTACCACTTTGAACTGCATCCGTCGTAAGCATTATGCATACAGGAATATGCAATTCTTTTAAGATAGGCATGATAGTAGCAATGGTTTGACTATAAGCACTTTCAAGTAACAACACTGCTTTTGAATGCTGAAGGCGTTGCTCTCCAGTCAGCATTTTTATGGCATCTTTCATAGATATAAAAGCGAGGGTTTTATTGATGCTTTTTAAGGTTTTTTTAAACTCTTGAGGAGTGAGCATTGATTCATCCCAATGCATGTTCTCTTCTCTTGCTTCACTTATAATACGATTAAATGAAAAGAATACGATGGCCTTTCCTCGCGCTGCCTCGCTCAAACGATGAATAATTTTTTTTGTAAAGGGTACTTTACTGACATAGCGAGCAATTTTTTTCAAACTATCTTGTGAGGTCTTAAAAAACATTTTTCACTCAATATTTTTCGCATTTTCAAACGCTTTTATTATATAACATTTTATCATTTCTTTGCGCCAGGATGGATCATCACAAATATTCGTTTGTGGATGACATTTAAAGGCTATTTCCTCGGCTATTTCCTCAAGCTGCGCACGTTGATATGAGCTATTACGTCTTTCATCACTTAAATCAAAAACCCTCGGTTTTGCTACCAGCGCGTTTACGGCAATTCTAAGATGGGTAAATAAGCCTTCTTCTAGACCAAAGGCCACGCCTATACTCAACAAGGAAAAATCAATGCTTTCTCGATGCCGCAACTTAGCAAAGCCGGCATAGCTCTTTGATTGATGCTCGACAATTACTTTGGTGATTATCTCTTGCGATGAAAGTTTATTATTCTTAAGGCCATTATTGATATAAAAATCATCAAGATCCATGAGCCTTTCTTCGCCTGCTGACAAAATAGCCACTTGGGCATTCAAAGCAAGCAAGATCGTCGCTAAATCATTTGAACTCGCCGCCACACAACGCTTGCCGGTTTTTACGACGTGACATGCCGTGCCATCTTTTTTCAGGCAATATCCCAAAGAGCGCCGCCAAAACTCACTTTGATTAAAATATAAACAGCGTGTATCAAGGCAAATATTACCTCCCACCGTTCCCATGGCGCGTATTTGCGGCGAGGCGATAGCACTGGCGGCGTAACCAAGCGCAGGAAAAAATTTTACAACCAGGGGATTATTTTGAAGGTGCGCAAGTTTGATGCCCGCGCCAATGGAGAGCGAGCGTGTTACTTCATCATAGTCAATCTTCAAAAGCTCCTTCAGGGCCCTCAAAGAAATTACTTGCTCACAATCATAAAGACCGTGCTTTAAGTTGGGCAGGATATCAGTACCACCAGCAATTATGCGAGTTTTTGCATCGGCACTATTTAAGACTGCGGCAAGTTCCTGAAGATTTTTTGGCTCATGAACACGAAAGGCTCGAAGAGGCAACATGGCTTATCCTTTGCGAAGTGCCGCTAGCACGCGAGCAGGAGTAAAGGGCAAAGTATTCAGGCGTATACCCACCGCATCATAAATGGCGTTCGCGATCGCTGGAATAGCGCTATGAAGGGGCCCTTCGCCCGCCTCTTTGGCACCATAAGGTCCATTTGGATCGGGCTTTTCAACGATAGTAGCCCTGATTATCGGGGTATCCAGAGTAGTAGGAATGCGATAATCTAAGAGATTTGGCCCAATAAGCATTCCTCGACGAGAGCCTTCTTCTTCGTCGGTTAAAAAATGTTCTAAGGATACTTCAGCCGCGCCCATATAGGTGCTGCCTTCTATTTGACCCAAGACCAACAATGGGTTGATAGCGCGACCACAATCATGGGCAACATAAATTTTTTCAATCTTGATCTTTCCCGTTTCGCAGTCCACTTTCACCTCGGCCACGTGGGCCGTACAGGAATAAGCTGGCGATGCACCAATGCTTCCTCCTCGATAATCGCCACCGCGTGCAATGGTCCGATAATCGCCGTGAAATACCAAGCTGCCATGGTGAGCTTCCGCACAAATAACCGCGTTTTTAAAGTCCATTCCGAGCTCAGGGTCATCTTCCACAAAAACGCGCGATCGAGAGAAGATGATTTTCTCTTTCTCGATAGATTTTTTGCTTACCTTGCTGAAAGTGAGGGCCACAGCTTCAGCGAGACAATTTCGCGCACTGCGTAAAGCTTCCATCGCCGCATGGCCCATCATCATCGTCACGCGACTTGAATAGGCGCCTAAATCCACGGGGCTAAGATCAGTATCACCGGTGATAACATTGATATATTCAGCGCCAATCCCAAGCTCTTGCTCAGCAATTTGAGAAAGAACGGTCGCAGCACCCTGTCCGATATCAGAAGCACCACTGAAAATATGAACTGCCCCTGAGCGATCGATGCGCACGTTCACGGAGGATTGAGGCATATCGTTTGGATAGACGGGATAATTGGTACCACTGATATACATGCTCGTTGCAATGCCGAGGCCATGACCAAAGGGAAGTTTTCTAAAACGTTTATACCAATCAGATGCGGTCGCGACCTGATTGAGCACTTCTTTGAGCCCGAGCGTTCCTATTTTTTGGCCATTGATAGTCCCGCTATGCTCTTTCACGGCGTTGATCAAACGAAATTGTATTGGATCAAGACCGATTTTTTCTGCCATCATGTCGCACATGATTTCAAAAGCGAAGCGAGGCTGCACTGAGCCATGCCCGCGTTTTGGGCCGCAGGCGGGCTTATTGGTATAGTAGCGGGTCGAAGAAAATTGATAGCTTTTCATACCCACAGGGCCGCTTAAAAGTTGGCCAGCATAAAAAGCGGTTATCATGCCGAAAGAGGCATAGGCTCCCCCATCAATTTCGATGGTATTTTTTAATGCCAGAATTTCACCATTTTTATGTATGCCCATGCTCATATTCATTTCCATGGGATGGCGTCCACGATGGGCAAGAAAAACTTCTTCGCGCGTATAAAGAATTTTAACCGGTCGCTTTAATCGCATCGAAGCGATGCTTACCACAAACTCAAGATCAAAAGGCTCACTCTTGCCACCAAAAGCACCTCCCAAAGGCGGCTGGATGACGCGGATTTTATGCGCGGGAACTTTCAACACCTCTTCCAGAGTGCGGTGAACATAGTGCGGCACTTGGGTCGCAGAATAAAGCGTGAGCCGGCCTCGGCGGTCGAAATCACCGATGGCACAATGAGGCTCAATCGGAGCATGCGTGGTGTTATGAAAAGAAAATTGCTCGTTTACTATCACATCTGCCTTGGCAAATTGCTCATCAACATTTCCAAAAGAAAGCTCAACATGCTTGGTGATATTGCCTTTTTTTGCGTGCTCATTAACGACGGGAGCAGATTCGTGTTTTGCTTCAGCAATACTTAAAACTGCCGGCAACACTTCATATTCGATGGCGAGCTTTAAGGCAGCTTCATGAGCAATAAGTTCGGTTTCGGCAATGACTGCAGCAACCGCATCACCCACATAGAGCGCCTTATCAAGCGCTAAAGGATATTCATCCTTGGTCCAAGGAATGACGCCATATTTGCACGCAAGATCGCTTCCACAAATGACATCAAGCACGCCAGGCATGCTTAGGACGGAATCTTTATCGATACGAATTATCTTTGCATGCGCATGGGGACTACGAACTATTTTGCCAAAAGCCATATTAGGCAAAGGAATGTCGTCAGTATAGCGAACTTTGCCGATGAGTTTTTCCAAAGCATCGATCTTTTTATGACCATGACCAACGCCGCGATCAGGACGGCTTTCAAGCGAATCCGCATTTTCTACCGTCGTGCCATGGGGAAAGATGCTCATGGCTTACTCCTTGCTAAGGTGGGCAAAAGCTTGGTCGAGATTTTCTACTTGATTGCTCAACACCATGCCCGCTGCTTGAACGGCTTGATAAATACGCGTGTAGCCGGTGCAGCGACAAAGATTGCCGCTTAAGGCTTGGCGTATTTCTTCCAATGAAGGGGCATGATTACGCATGAGCAATGCCTTCGCCGATAAAATCATGCCGGGCTGGCAAAAACCACATTGCAAAGCGCCACTTTGATCAAAAGCATGAAGAAGCAAATCCACCTCATCCCCTAGAGCCATGCCTTCGATAGTGGTTATTTCTTCATTTTCAGAAACGAGTTTTGCAAGCTCAAGACAAGAAAGTCTTGCTTCATTATTGATTAATACCGTGCATGCGCCGCAATCGCCTTTATCGCAGCCTTGTTTGGTCCCAATTAAATCCAATCGATAACGAATAACGCTTAGCAAAGTATCCTGGTCTTCAATGAGCGTTTCGTAAGAGCGACCATTTATGGTCAAGCGATGAACTTGCATGCTGATCTCGTCGAGAAATAACCAATGCGCGAAATAATCACGATAACGAAAATGAAAGCTTAGACAATAACTCACGCGAATTTTTAGGTGTATTAAATGCAAAAAAAGCTATCATGCTTTCGGCACAATAGCTTTGTATTTTAGGACGGGCGGAATTAAGGAGTAGGAAGTCCGGGGAGTCCTGGAAGTTCTGGAAGTCCAGGAAATCCTCCGCCGCCGCCTTCTTCACCGCCACCATCACCACCGCTGGCATTACACCAGGGCAATTGTGGATTTACGATGCAAAGGATGGCGCACAAGAGCGGATTATTGAGAGGACAATCGCCACTGCCTCCTCCTCCTCCGCCGCCACCGCCACCGCCACCACCAGAGCCATCGCTCACTTTGATGCTGACAGAACTGGCTTTGGCACCTTTGCTATCGACGATTTCAATGACGACATCACCCACTGCTTTAGCGACAAAATGTCCGGTTTCACTGATGCTGCCGATTTCTGGATTGAGAGAGCTAAAGCGATAGGGAGCTTCACCACCCCAGCCTTGGAAATCAAACTCATCATTAAGCTTAAAAGTATGAGCCGCTGGAACTAAAGTCAGCGATTTATTAGCCACTGCTTCAAGAGCGCGAGCGGCGTCTATGCGGCGGTTACTTGCAGTGGAGATGGCAACCTCAGCGCCAGTGCTTTGCAAAATCGAGCGGGCTTGAGCGCCACTTAGATCTGTTTCGACGGATTTCATCAAAGCTACCAAACCTGCAACCAAAGGTGCTGCCATCGAAGTGCCTGAGAGCGAGCGATAGCCGCCAGGGATGGTGCTCACAATGTTGTCGCCGGGAGCGGCCAAATCAACTTTACGGCCATAGTTTGACCACGATGGTTTTTGATCGCTGCTGTCTGATGCCGCCACCGAAATCATTTGCGGGGTTTGGGCATTGGCAGGATAAATGCTTACTTCATCGTTAGAAGCACCGTCATTAGCAGCTGCAGCAACGAAAATTACCCCTTGCTCCTCAGCTTTTTGAATGGCTTCGATTATAGGCTGAGCTTCAGATTCGCTGATGGGCGCGCCCCAGCTTGCACTGATGACATGGGCGCCATTTTTGACGGCATATTCAATGGCTCTGACGGAAGCAAACAAGTCACCTGAACCGTTTTCATCGAGGAAACGCAAAGCCATCAAAGAAACGACCGGACTTATGCCACAAATTCCTTCGCCATTGCCGCATTCTGCACCGACCACCCCTGCGCAATGCGTGCCGTGTCCTGGATTTTGAAAACCAGTTTCGTCATTGGGGTTATTATCATCTCCGTGAAAATCCCACCCTCTCACATCATCGATATAGCCATTGCCGTCGTTATCTAGCTTATCCCCAGCAATTTCTCCGGCATTGTGCCAAAGATTATTTTTCAAGTCTTTGTGCTCGGCAACGCCCGTATCGATTACGGCAACAACAACGCTCTTAGAACCTCGCGAAACTGCCCAAGCGCCTTCAGCTTCAATTTTATCGAGCGCCCATTGTTCTTGTCGCTTTGGATCCGCGACGTTTTCAAAGGCATACATTTTGACGTTAGGAACCACGTATTCAGCGTCAAAATATTTTTTTAACGACTTTTCGGCTTCTTCCTTAGAAATCTCGTCCCGAGCATTAACTTTTATGAGCTTAAGACCTTCTTCAATACCACTCACTTTAAAGGCGTGATTGGTGGATAAAGCCAAATGATCGAGCGTGTATTTTTGCTGATTGTGCTTTAATTTGACGATATATTCTTTAGCGGTCGCATCGGCCGCCCATAAAGACAGCGACGCGGCAAAGGCTATCGAAGACGCCTTTTTAGCGAAGTTAATTGAAGGTTTTTTCA
>JBPOIV010000215.1:0-1685 GCA_052034245.1 Myxococcota bacterium | reverse complement strand
GTACCAAAACCTGGGAATGAAAATTTTTCACTAGTTTTGATGCTGTGTTGCATAGCTTCAAAAACAGCTTCAGTAATTTCAGTTGCTGTTTTTTTGGTTACATTTTTTTGTTGCTTACATACAAAATCAATCAGTTCTTGTTTAGTCATTTGACCTCTCTCCTCTAAATATGGTGTCTTTACCGTCAAGCGCATTTATACATTTGCGCCGATGCTTGCATCATATCACATATACAAGCGACGACGGCTACCAGGATTATGGCATTTGCCTAGAAAAATGTGCAAATTGCAATAACCTTTCTCTTTTTAGCGCACAAAAATGTTCTAAAAATATTTATTAAAAATACCTAAAACGAAATTTTTTGCTGAAAGGCTAAAGAAGGTTCCTTTATGTCCACAACTAAAAAGCTTTTTTAAAACTTTTTCACCGTCGAGCTAAAAGAGGATTTTTTGTCTTCATTTTTTATTACGGGAATTCTTTTCGCCCATAACAATTAAGGGAGGCTCTTTTCGTAAGATCGCGCGTTCATTAAATACGACCTCGCGTACGCCTTTTTGACTTGGAATATCATACATAACATTTAGCATCGCAGCTTCAAAAATACCTCTTAAGCCACGCGCACCTGTTTTCTTTTCACATGCTTTTTTAGCCGCTGCCACAAGGGCATCTTTGGTAAAACGAAGTTGTACCCCATCAAGCTCCAGCAAGCGACAATATTGTTTGGTAATGGAATCTTTGGGCTCTTCTAAAACCTTAATCAAAGCTTCTTCATCAAGGGGATCCAAAACTGCCCAAACCGGCAAGCGCCCAATAAACTCAGGAATTAACCCGTAACGCAATAAATCTTGAGTAATCACTTCATGCAAAATATTAACTTTTTTATCAATAGGCTTTTTGACGGAGCTGGGCGAACCAAATCCTAAATTCTTTTTGCCTAAACGCGAAGCGATGACCGTTTCGAGGCCCGAAAAAGCGCCGCCACAAATAAATAAAATTTGTGAAGTATCGACTTTAATCAGTTCTTGATGCGGATGCTTGCGCCCCCCTCGAGGAGGAACATTACACACCGAGCCTTCGATAATTTTTAAGAGCGCCTGCTGTACGCCTTCGCCGGAAACATCACGGGTGATGCTTGGGTTTTCACCGCGCCGTGAAATTTTGTCGATTTCATCGATATAGACAATACCACGCTCAGCAAGTTTTACGTCGCCATTCGCAGCATTGAGCAAATTCGCAATGATACTCTCAACGTCCTCGCCCACATAGCCTGCTTCAGTAAGACAGGTTGCATCCGCGATAGTAAAAGGCACATGTAGAAGCTTGGCCAAGGTCTGCGCCAATAAGGTCTTTCCTGAACCAGTAGGGCCAATGAGCAAAATATTACTTTTTTGCAGCTCAACATCACTGGTATCAAGCGGTGAAAAGATTCTCTTAAAGTGATTGTGTACCGCGACAGACAGAACTTTTTTCGCTCGCTCTTGGCCAATGATATAACTATCAAGCACGGCCTTAATTTCTGCGGGCTTCAGCAATTGCGGCTTTTTTGATTCAAATGCTGTGGCATCATCATCCGAAGCAATAATTTCATTGCACAAAGAAATGCATTCTTCGCAAATATAAACCGATGGGCCAGCCACCAATTTTTTTACTTCTCTTTGAGATTTTCCACAAAAAGAACACAGCAA
>JBPOIV010000090.1:0-1957 GCA_052034245.1 Myxococcota bacterium | reverse complement strand
CTAAAAGCTCTTTATTATGCAAGGCATCACTATGCTTTGGATCGCGTTTAAGGGCTTCATCATAAGCTTTGATCGCATCAGGAATTTTATTCAGATGAGCAAGCGCATTGCCTAAGTTATAAAAAGCTTCCGTCGTGTTCACTTTGGAAAAATACGATGCTGCTTCTTGATATTTTTGCGCCTTAAAGAATGCACTGCCTTTTGAGAAATTATCGGTATAAAGTTCTGCAGCCTTCAAGGGCTCGTTATTCATCAGCGCTTTGTAGGCTTTTTGATCGGCACGCGAAAACCAGTCAGCTATTCCCGCTTCGCTCTTCATCGAGGGCAGCCATAAGAACAAACAAAAAAGCCACCAGGCCGGGCCATAAAGAGCCGTCGCTAACAGAAAGAGCAAAGCCGCTAAGGCCACAAAATAAGGACCAATATCATACCACGTATCAAATACATTCAGCTCTTGGTTTTCTGATTCATGCGCCTCATCACTTAAGCGAGCGCTAATCGATTTCACATCGCTATCATCAGCAGAAAGCGTAATGGTGCTCACCAAAGAACTTTTTTTCAGTGCTGAAAGCCACTCTTTCTGCAACGATGAAAGCTGCACTTGGCCTTTGCTACCCGGATCAAAACGACCCTCAGGATTAAGAAGTGGCGCGCCTATTTCGCTGGCAAAAGGCCACACCATCACTCTGAGCCGTTCTTGTTCTATAAACTGCAAAAGCTCCGCTACACTTTTATCATCATTGGTGCTGCTCAACACAAGCACATCTTTGGCATGAACCATTTGCGATGCTTCCTTCAAAGCACTCAAAAGATTTGCCCCAGCCCGTGGCATAATGCTTGGGTCAAGATTGGCACTGAGACTTAGCATTGTACGATGATCGGTGGTAAGCGGCACGACTACGTGGGCATCGCCGGCAAAGGCGATCAATGCGATTTCACGCCCGCCTTCTTGGGCCAACAGGTCCTTGAGCTTGAATAATGCTCTTTTTAAGCGCGAAGGGCTGATATCTGTCGAAAGCATGTGATTCGAAAGTTCTAACGCAATGACCAAAGGCTTTCCTACCAAGCTGCTTTGATCGGGAATACGCTGCCAAGTCGGGCCAGAAAGAGCGATGCTTAAAAAAGCTAAAAAGAATGGTAAAAAATATCTTCGCACACGGGAAAAATCATCACTGCCTTTTAATAAATGAGGCAAAAGATGGGCATCCACGACTTGATGCCAGCCCGAGGAAAAATTGCGATAACGTTTTTGCCACCACCACAAGAGGAGCGCGGGTAAAAGCAAAAGAAGCCACCAGGGGCGCAGAAAATGAAATAAGGCAAAGCCGCTCATGACACGCCTCGCTTAAGCACACGATAAGCCTGACTTAAAAAAGCCAAAACAATGAGCATAATGATTGGCCAATAAAATAATTCTTTACGAGGAATGGCCACCAAATTATCTATTTTGACAGGCTCCATGGCATCGATTTCGTCATATATTTTTAAGAGCCCTTCGCTATCTTTGGCGCGAAAATAGCGACCTCCAGTCATGCTGGCTATACTTTTAAGTTCCGGTTCGGCCGCATCCAAATCTTGTGAAGGATTGATGGCTGAGGGACCAAAAAAACCATCCACCATAATGCGTGAAGCACCAAGGCCCACAATATACACTTTTATGCGATATTGTTTGGCCATTTCCGCTGCTTTCAATGGCTCAAGCTGCCCGGAATTATTTTGCCCGTCAGTGAGTAAAATCATCACCCGCTCACCGTCTTTTTCTTCGAGAAGTTTTTTGACGGACAAACCAATAGCATTACCTATGGCGGTTTTGGGGCCCGCAAAACCTATTTGTGTATCGAGCAAAAAGCGCTTGATCATGGCCCGATCGAAAGAAAGCGGTGCATGTAAAAATGCTTCAGCACCAAAGACCACAAGACCCAAACGATCGCCTTTGCGATGATCGATAAAATCGAGC
>JBPOIV010000070.1:0-7808 GCA_052034245.1 Myxococcota bacterium | reverse complement strand
GACCAATCAGTCGTAGTAACCGATCCCCTAAACACTACAATCAAATGGTTCTTTTGCTCATTATAAAGGAGCATGGCAGATAACTCTGTGCCATTTTTACGCGCTATGGTGCCAACAATTTGGTAAGCCTTATATTTTTCGTCCTGTAATGCTTCTAATAAACCAGTTTCTATTTCTTGAAGATTTTTATATTTATTCACATAAATTAAATCACATAACTCTGCAAAAAGAACTACTTCTTCATAAGTCAAACGAGCAAGAAAACTATTGTCACTATACAATGCATAACGCGAATGATAGCCGCTATATTCATTATCGAGATGAGGCTTTATCTGAGTGGTATAAATCTTTCGATTACTAAATAGCTTAGTTTCTGCTTGTGAAAGCTCGTGAATAAGGCGAAAAGAGGCGTCGAGGTCAGAGCCCATCGCGATAAATGAACTTAGGTATAACACTACAAATATAAAACGCATATTAATCTCGATTACAATAATTATTAGGGATGAGTATAGTTGCTATAACAACAGAGTCAAGCCTCATAAATAAAGAAGAATTCGTGTTATTAAACACTTACTTTCTCCAAAAAAAGATAGTAAAATATCTTTTTTTATTTCTAAATATTTATCCACAATATGGCTGACAGTTTAAAAAATCGACGCGATTTTTGTGGTTTTTATAATGAGGCACAGGGTATTTTTTTCAATGAGGGAGCTCACGCTCTTTGTATTTTGCAACCGATGAATGGCTTTTTCTAAAAAGTTTCCTCAGCGCACACTCAGTTGACAAGCATATTCATAGCTTTAGCATCAGCGTTCAGGTTTTCGGAGTGTGGCGCAGTTTGGTAGCGCACTAGACTGGGGGTCTAGGGGTCGCAGGTTCAAATCCTGTCACTCCGACCAAAACCTTAGGCCTTGATACGATAAAAAGGCCGATGGGGCATCGAACTTTTGAGCCCCAAATGCTCTTCAGTGTAAGACAAAATACACGCTAAAACATCTTCGGGATCATCAGTAAAATAAAGTAAGTTGAGATCTTTTTCGTTGATGGTCTGGTTTTTGAGCAGCGTGCCCACGATGAACTCCTTCATCGGACTCCAAAATTCAGTCCCCATCATGATGATGGGAAAATCTTGCACCTTCTTACTTTGCACCAAAGTAATGGTTTCAAAGACCTCATCGAGGGTGCCAAAACCGCCAGGAAAAACCACAAAAGCATGAGAATAGCGAAGGAGCATCACTTTGCGAATAAAAAAATGGTCGAACTCTACGAACTGATCGAGATAGGGGTTGGGCTTTTGCTCATGCGGCAAGGTAATATTGCAAGCCACCGAGCGTCCACCTGCTTCTTTGGCACCCCGATTGGAAGCTTCCATGATGCCTGGGCCACCGCCGGTCATAATAGCGAGCCCCGATTGAGCCACTAAATGGGCGGTTTTACGCGCTAGTTCATAATAACGATGGTCGCTTTTAAAACGCGCTGAGCCAAAGAAAGTGACACAAGGGCCAAGTTTATAAAAAGCTCGGAATCCTCTAATAAATTCAAAAGCGATGTGAAAAAGCGCGCGAATATCTTCAAGCCGCCGATTGGGACCCGCTATTAGGCGCTTGTCGTTCGTATCCGGTGTCTTTTTTCCCCAACGATCTATTTTTGATGTTGAGTATAATTTTTTATCCACTCATCAGCCTTTTATTTTTTTATATTATTATTTTTCTGAGCAAGAGCTAATTTTCGCGGGGTTAAAGTTTTCCTTCGAGAGCTATATCTTTCTCATGGGGCCGTCAAATCGGCTTTGTCGATAAAAAGCGAAGCGAAAAACCGCCGATTCTCCCTCATTGCAAGCGCAGCGTGGCAATCCACGATGATACCCGAAAGGCATCGGAATAATAACTGGATTGCCACGGCCACTACCTGGCCTCGCAATGACGGCGTGATGAGTTAAGCTGCAAGAAAAACCCGCCGATTTTTCGTCATTGCGAGCGCAGCGTGGCAATCCAGAGGGTTCCCACTATGTGTTATTCCAGCAAAGCGCCATAAAGATCGACTCTGCGATCGCGAAAAAATCCGAAGGCGGAGCGATGTCTATTTGCTATTTCCAAATCTACGCTCACAACTTTGACGGCGTCTTCTTTTTCATTAAAGCTTAGAATCTCGCTCCCAAATTCATCGGCGACAAAGGACGAGCCGTAAAAAATTTGTCCATCTTCATTACCAATGCGATTGGCGGCCACGACGGGAATCATGTTAGCAACCGCATGCCCCTTCATAACTCGTTGCCAAGGGTCTTTGGTAGACAAATGAGGTGCGTGCGGCTCCGAACCAATGGCGGTGGGGTAAAACAATAATTCCGCACCTTTTAAGCTCATAATGCGAGCAGCTTCAGGAAACCATTGATCCCAACAAATTCCTGCACCAAACTTGCCATATTTAGTTTGAAAAACCTTAAATCCAGTATTTCCAGGGCGAAAATAAAACTTTTCTTGATAACCTGGGCCGTCAGGAATGTGGCTTTTACGATAAATACCGAGCGCTTTCCCATCAGCATCAATCATGGCCAGCGAGTTAAAATAGTGAGGTCCAGATTTTTCAAAAAAAGACCAGGGCACTACTAGAGAAAGCTTTTTACAAACTTGGCTGACAGCCTCAAACTGAGGGTGGCCATCAAATTCGTGGGCATAGGAAAAATATTTTTCATCTTGAGTTTTGCAAAAATAATGGCTCAGATAAAGCTCTGAGGGGAGCACCACATCGGCCCCTTGCTTTTTTGCTTCTTCAAGAAAGTGAATGAGTTTTTGATTATTTTCTTTGGCATTATCACTATAGCTACTTTGGATCACACCGACATTTACTTGCATAAAACACCTATCGATAAAATTCTTGAGACATACAATGAAAGGCGCCGCCGCCACTTAAAATGGCTCGAGCAGAACGACCATGGACGACGAGCGAGCTTTCCTTTCGCATGATATTTAACGCCTCATCATCAAAAGGACTGCCATAGGTTGGCACCACAATACTCGCATCACCAATAATGAAATTGAGATAACTTGCCGGCATCAGATCGCCATCATCACTTAAAATGGCGCCAGGTGAAGGCAGCTCAAGAAGCTCAAGTTTACGGCCCAAGGCGTCTTTTTCATCGAGCAATTGTTCTTTTATCGCCATCAAAACTTCATAATTCGGATCATTGTTTTGTGGCACCATTATCGCCACCTTATTGGGAGCAATGAAGCGAGCAATGGTATCGATATGGCCATCAGTGTGGTCATTAGCGAGACCCTCTTTGAGCCAAATCACTTTTTTGACCCCAAAAAGACGAGCAAACTCTTCTTCGATTTGTTCTTTGCTCAGACCCGGATTTCGGTTTGGGTTTAATAAACACTGCTCGGTTGTTAACAGGGTGCCTTCACCATCGCATTCGATAGCACCCCCTTCAAAAATTATCGTCGATAAAAGACCTTGTTCTCGCCGCTCGACAGCAACACGCGAACTTAAATCACGGTCATCATCGAACAGATATTTTTGGCCCCAGCCATTAAAGCGAGGGAGAATAAGCGAAGTGTTGTGGCCTTCGTCCATTACCGCGATGGGAAAGGTATCTCTAATCCAGATATCGCCATAAGGCATGACTTTGGTACTAAGCCGTGATGAGCTAGGCACGAGCCTATTAAATTGATCTAACTCTTCTTGGTTTGGCACCAGGACCACAATATTTTCTGCACTTAAGGCATTTACTAGCCCTAAAAATTCTTGCTCAGCTTTGGGCAAGTTATGGGTCCATAGATTTTTATCATGTGGCCACGCGAGCCATATTTCCTTAGGAGAATGCCACTCGGCTGGACGATTATACATAAGCTACCTCAGGCATATCGTCTGGCGGATAGAGCATTTCATGTCAAGTTAGTTAAGAGCAGGAACTTCGATTCGGCAATTCGCGCTACAACCATCTCCGGATATACAATTGCCGTCATCGCATTGCTCATTAGGTGTCACGACGCCATTGCCGCATATTTCTAGCTGGCAAAACTGTGAACAACCATCACCATTAGCTTCGTTGCCATCATCGCACTGTTCACCCAAGTCAATGATGCTATTGCCACATTCTTCTCGCCAGCAAGCCTTGGAGCAACCATCGCCATTTTCCGTATTGCCATCGTCGCACTGCTCACCTGGATCTAGACAGGCATTACCACAGCGTTCAAACTCACACATTTTATTGCAGCCATCACCATTGACTTGATTGGCATCATCGCACCACTCATCTTTTTCCAAAACGCCATTGCCGCAATAAGGAAATTTGCACAGCACATTGCAGCCATCGAGATTATCGGTGTTCCCATCATCGCATTGTTCGGTGATGCTGCGCTTACCATCGCCGCAAACACCCGCTACGAATATACCATCGTCTTCAAACTCATCATAAAAATCCCCACCAAAGTCATCTTCGATAGGAGGCACAGGAGGAGGCTCAATGGGTAGCCCTGTTGTAGGATCGATTTCAACTTCGTCCGGCGCACCAAGAGGGGGCTCAACCAAAGCTGGATCTTCGACAATTTCTAGCTCCGGGGGAGGCACAGGATCACTCACTTGAATTGGATAAGCGGGTATGCGCGTGGTGAATTCACTGTTGTTTTGGATATTTCTTAAAACATCCGGATTTATATTTTCAATTTTTTTGGTTTCACAGCCGCCAATAGCCAATATCAATTGTGCACTTATTGCTCCAAATAGTATTGTCTTATGCCTCATAATATCATTCTCATTTTAGCAGCTATAAAATGAGGCTAACACACCAGCTATTTCATGTACAAAAATTCACTTCTCCGCTATAAATCAAGTGACTAGTATCATTTTCCTTGAGCACCAAAGCACCGTCCTCCAAAATGGCCTCTCCTACCCCAACGATTTTTTGGCCATCCTTATCGATGAAGATATTTTTTCCCACAGAAGCACAGCGTTCTACAAAGTTCCCATGCAAATAGGCGGCATAGCGAGCGTCTGAAAACTGTCCTATGTGGCGATCGAGAGCAGTCAATAATTGAGCCAATAAAACTGAGCGGGGAATGCTTTTCCAAAGCCCAAGATGTCCGCGATGCGGCACGAGCTCTTTGTGCGCGGCCGATGCCGTGAGGTTAAGGCCAATACCAATGACACTCGCTTCTGTCGTACCTTGGCGCATGACATTTTCCACTAAAATGCCGCCTATTTTTAGATAATCGGCAAAATAAGCATGAGAACTTTCAGCATCTTTCACGACAATATCATTGGGCCATTTGATCATGGCCTGAATGCCGCATTCATCCAGCGCTTCTATGATAGCCACGGCCGGCATAAGGGCCAAAAGTGTGAGAGGCTTGGGCAAATAAGGTCTTTTCAATAACAAAGAACAGGCCACATCCCCTTCAGCCATGTACCAACTGCGGCTAAAACGCCCGCGTCCTGCCTCTTGCCTATTCGCCACATAAAAAGTGCCGCTCGGCATGCCTTTTTTTTCGGCCTCCAAAAGCTCGGTATTGCTTGACGGAGTGTTTTTTAAAACTTCAATGCGATTAATGTAGCCAAGCCTAATCTTCGCCGTGGCCAGGGCCTCGGTCATTTTTTCGCTGCTGAGCTCTTCTATCATGGGCTGCACTCATTTTTTGATCAAAAGACTTTTTATTCGCGCACTTTCGCCTCTAAGAATTTCCACCGAAGATTTAGGTACTTTGAAAAGCTGAGCTACAATCTCAATGACACGATTATTGGCAGCACCTTCGATAGCAGCCTCCCTAACACTGAGGCATAGCTCGCCTGCGGGCGAGAGGTAGAGCCTATCTTTAACAGCCTGAGGCTTAACTTTGACACAAAGTCTAAAGTTTTTACCCTCATCTAAGAAAAATCGCTGCACTTCCTCATCAGATAGCTCTTGAATAAAGTCCTTTTTGGCCATTATTCATCCACCTGTACAACCAAGCCTTTTAAATAGCTTGATTGAGGACAAAAGACAGAAACTGGATGATCTGGCCCTTGATGAAGTTCATAAAGAATCTTGACGGAGCGCTTAGCATCTTTGGCGCTAGCAAAAATAATCTTCTTGAACAGGTCGACGCTGATATGCTGGGAGCAGGAAAAAGTCCACAGCAAACCACCTACGGGCAAGGCCTTCATCGCGACGAGATTGATGTCTTTGTAGCCTCTAGAAGCCCTCATTACGGAGGCTGCACTTTTTGCAAAAGCAGGTGGATCAAGAACGATCATATCAAAATCATTGTTTTTTATTTCGCGTAAATAGTTAAAACAATCCGCTACCACGCCTTCATGACTGCCCTTAAAAGGTGCATTTAACGCAACATGATTCTTAGCTTGGGCAATGGCATGCTCACTAATATCTACCGACACGACATGTGAAGCCCCGCCCTTTAGCGCATAAACACTAAAGCCACCGGAATAACAAAAAGCATCAAGAACACGACGATCTTTGCTCAAGCTTTTCAGTAAAAATCGATTTTCTCTTTGATCGAGAAAATGCCCGGTTTTTTGTCCGCCTTCAGGATCCGCACAAAACTTGAGGCCATGCTCAAGAAAACTAATTTTTTGTGACGAGCCTAATAAAATTTCTTGGCTCGATGAAAAAACGCGTTCTAAGATCACATATTCAAGCTGTAATAAAGGCTTAAAATAGGCGATGAGCTCAGGGATTATACTTTCTAAGCCCGGGTTCGAAAGAGTAATAGACATGGCCGTGCCAAAAATATCAACCACGAGGCCCGAAAGACCATCGCCTTCTCCATGAAATAAGCGAAATCCAGTGCACTCTTTACTCGGGAATCCTAAAAGCGCACGTAAACGCCACCCGGCTTCAAATTTCTTCTGCCAAATATCTTCTTTACAATCGACATCAAAAGAAAAAAGACGCACCACTAAGCCTTCGTGGCCACAAAAATGGCCCAAAGCCAACGCCTTTCCTTCATGATCGCACACGACGACCAAAGAGCCCACACTCAGATTCTCGGGCAGTTTTTTTAAGGCGCCCGAAAAAATCCATGGATGAAAATTTAACAATGCCCGTTCTTTGCCGGGTTTTAAATAAAGTGAAATAGCATTTTTCTTCATGGCTCTTCCCTAGCAACAAAGAGCTTTTCCTAAAAGGGCAAAAGCGGCAAAACAAAATGCACTCTTTTTCACGGCCGGGAATAAAACCGAACTTTCAGAAGTTAAATAGTTAGAAGCACAATTGCGGAGGTTCTATGTCACGGGTAAAGGCCTTCTTTTGTGGAGTCATCGTTTCTGGTTTTTGTCTGGGATTGCCGCTAGTACAGGGCGCTACTCAGAAAGAAATCGAACAAAAGGCGCAAGATCAAAGAGTTAAAGAGCTTTATCAATACGCTTTCACCGCTAGTTTTGATGAAAAATGGCAAGAAGCCGAAGAGGCATCAGAAAAAGCGGCCTTCCTAAAAAATAAGCAGGAAGGGTGGAAAATCGATGCCCATAGGATAATTCACTAACATTAACCCCTAATCTTAATGAAAAAGGGTGTTGCAAATAGTAAGCATTGTTCCACAATGCTGCAAATACATAATATTTGAGCATTGTGGATAATGTCATGAAATATATCTTTCGCTGTGATAAACTTGTACGCGATCGTATTCCTGAACTGATGGCACACCAAAGCAGCATCGTGAAGGTTGAAACCCTTGATCACAAAGCTCACATTAAAGCGCTCAAAGCAAAATTGCTTGAGGAAGCCGAAGAGGTTGCTCAAGCGGGCTCTCGAGATGAACTGCTCGAAGAAATTGCTGATATCAAAGAAGTGATCGATGCTTTGATGCTTA
>JBPOIV010000181.1:0-6631 GCA_052034245.1 Myxococcota bacterium | reverse complement strand
ATGATAGAGGCTTCCGCGCTTGATTTCATAGGCGCGATAGAGTTGTTCGCACAGCACCAAAAAAGCCATGCGATGAGGCAGTGTCATGGGCGATAAAGAAAGTTTGGCGTCTGCTTCATTAAGCACTTTTTCTGATAGACCAAAAGCGCCCCCAATCAAAAAAGCGATCTTTGGCTGATGGTGGCTAAATTTATCGAGCCATAAAGAAAACTCTGGTGAAGAAAGTGGCTTCCCGCGATCGGAAAGAGCTATGCGAAAATGGCCCGCGCTTTTCTGCCATAATTCATTGCTCTCAGCTTCGATGCGCAAAGCCGCGCGGTCTTCGTCAAATGCTTTTTTAGGATTAAGAAATTGATGCGTTGCCGACCAGGGCGAACGGATTTTTGAAAGATAATCGGTGCCTTCAATAATGAGAGGATCTTTCAATGCCCGGGTGGGCATAAAAACGACGAACTTCATTCAAATGAAACTCGCGGTGCATCGATCCAAAAGCCTTCAAGATCATAATACTCGCGGGCGGCATCGGTAAAGCAGTGAAAAATCACGTCGCCAAAATCTGCCAAAACCCACGAAGAAGTTTCCATGCCCTCAATACCAATGGCACGCGTATTTTGCTCGCGCAAAACATCCTGAACATTATTTACGATGGCTTGTACTTGTCGATCGCTCGGTGCTGAACAAATGACAAAATAATCAGCAAAACTGGTGAGTTTAGATACATCGAGGATTATGATGTCGCCAGCTTTTTTATCATCAGCGGCCGACGCGCAGAGCTTCGCGATATCGAGCGGTGAAAGTTCAGTTTCAATAAGTTTTCTTGTAGCGGTTCTTGTTGCCATATTCATATCTTCTTAAGTTTACTAACTTGCGCACATTTGAGCTGTAAATTTCTCTTAAAGCTGCGTGATGTGCTATGCGCGCTCATGGAGAACAAAAATATACAATAATCGTTCTGTAAGCTAGAGCTTATGGCATGAGGCTTTGGGCTTCACAACACCCCTTCGTCTCGAAGTTTAAGCAGGGTAAAAAGGCTATCATACTGATTTTTATGATTATTTTTAAATAAAGTGAGCTTCAGCCTAAAAAGTGTCACCGTATTTATTAAGCGGCAAGGCTCTCAATTTATGGCTCAGGCTACGGGTGGCAGGTGAATTTTTCGATGAAAAAATCCCAAAAACAGCGATATGGCTGCAATAGCTATATGCAATAAGTTATCGGCAAGGTTTACATGAATAATAACTAAATCATGAGTGATAAATCCTGCGATGGCAACGATTGCATAAATAACACCAAAAACACGAAAATAATATAGTGAAATTTTAGTTTTGAAAGCGCACAATAACGCGATGAAGCCGCTGATTAAGTGAATAATGTTGTGAGCAGTATCTACCATAAAGAGGTTAAATAAAAGATCATTTTTGGTGAATAATGGCATAAAACCTGCCACGCCAACAAAGATAAAGAAAATACCGAATATCATAGCGGCAATTTTTAGATTCATATTAGATCCTGAATTCCAACTAATATAAGTATTTAACCATTCAGGGGCAAAATATCAGCACAAAACTTAGGGCAGGCAGATGCGAGAGCAAAATTTGCCCGGGACAGGGAGGGGCCCGGGCGCTAATGAACTTATTGCACTATCATTTAAGGGAGTTCGTTTACTTTATCTTTGCAGACCATGGCCATGCCATCCCATTGGCATAGGGCGTCGGCATCGCAGGCCGGTTGCGACTGTATCACTTCACAGCGTCCGGCCAGCGCGGGATCAGCGCCTGCACATCGGCCCAATGCGTCTTGATAAGTACAGGTTTTGCTTTGTTTGCATTGCTCCATCGTGAGTTCTTCACAGGGGGGCACAGCCTCTTTATTTTTGATGACACAGTTTTTTGTGACGGTATCAAAATGGCAAGGCTCGCCACTGGCCAAAAATGCGGCCTTACATTTTTCTTCTTCATTATTGTAGTCGCTGCAAGCAGAAACTTTTTCAGCGTTTTCTACCCTGCCTCGATCGTTCACGTTGTCATTTTTCATACAGCCGCGGCAGGCGCCGAATAACAACAAGGAGCTCAGGAGAGTTAAAACAAAACCATTATTTCTTAAAAAATTTCTCTTCATTTTTCCACCTTTCAAAGTAAAAGAAGACCCCAAAAATGGGTAATTTTTGGGGCCATCAAGAGGACTATTTAGCGAATGCCATCTTCGTCATCTTCGTGTTCATCATCATCAATTTCTGAGGGTTCATGAAGGGGATCATCTATCTCTGGTTCGTCTCGACGGCGATGTGGTGCATCTTCAGGTAATCTTCCTGGTCTATCAACGTCGCGTTCACCCGGATTTCTCGGTGTTTGATTTGGCATAATTAACTCCATTTAGTATCATTTTTGGTAGTAAAAATATAAATATTTATTTTTTTATAATGATATAGTTGATTAATATTATATTATAACGTCCGCATAGTCTCTATGCAAAGATGTCATTGTTTAATTTGCTTTGCTTTAGAAATAATTATTAAATGCATAAAATAAACATATGGTGAAAAATATGCAAAAATTCTTTGCTTTAGCTTTTTTAGTTTTATGTGGCTGTAAAACTGTGCCTGAATCTGTTGGCGTACAGCCTGCTGAGAAGGAAGTACCTGCACTCGATGGTAAAATTTTTGCGAGTGCGCGTTTGGATCCTAAATCGGGCTCGTCGGCTAGTGGGCAAGCTTGGTTTGCCGAGAGTGAAAATGGTATACAAGTGGCGGTTTCGGTGACGGGCATAAATCCTGGTGCTCACGGCATTCATATCCATGAAAAAGGTGATTGTAGCGCGGAAGATGCCTCTTCGGCAGGCGATCATTTAAATCCTAGTGCTCATGAGCATGGGCCTCCTCAACCAAAATTATTCCATGCCGGCGACTTGGGCAATATTATCATCGATGACAAAGGCCTCGGCGTCCTTAACTTAAGCATTCCCTCGGATAATTTGGATCCCAATTTTTCTTGGACCAGCATCATCGGCGCGGCTTTGATTCTTCACGATAAAGCTGATGATTTGCATAGCCAACCCTCAGGCAATGCAGGGGACCGCATAGCTTGTGGATTGATTGTTAAGCAGAATTAATTGACCGGCCAAATGCTTATTTGGCCTAGTTTATAGATCAATAGTCTTAAATTATTGAATTTACAGCTGCTAAATAGTTTCAAAAATTATGCGCAAATTACTTTAATTGCTAAATAAAGAGCAGTTAAACAATCAGTATATAGGTATAACTATGTTAAATTTAGTAAAAATTAGTATTTTTTCGGTGATTTTTTCAGCTGGCGTGTTCGCCAATGATAATGAAATTTCGCTGGACAATAATGCTGAAAGCCAACTCGTTTTAGATGAAAATGGCGATTATCTTTTCGGTGCTTTGGGTGATGCAATTGGTTCCGTATTTAAAGGAATTAAAGATTTGGGAAGCAAAGCTATCAATAAAATTCTTGATGTGGTGGGTTTAGGAAGTTGTAGCGCAGTGAAAAAACAATTTGAGGCCGCTGGCGTTGCGGATAAAACAGCACAAAAAGATGCTTTAGATGAACTAATTAAGAGCGAACAATGTACTCCTCCCGCAGCAGGCGACAAGCTTTGCGACGCTGAGAAAAAAATTAAAAAAGATTGCTACTAATAACTGCTTTTCTAATGTTTAGGGCCTTTTAAGGCCCTTTTATTTTCATTGATCATTCCCCTCGACATGCTATTCTCATGAACATCACATTTGGGAGCGCGCATGGCCGGACAACTCACCACTGATCCCATGAATTTTAGTTTTTCTCCTTTGCCCAAGTCTTATCGCCATATCAAATTAAGTATCGAAAACGATGAAGCGACCATTCATTTAGGCATCGATGCCGAGAAAAGCCTTCGCGGCGATACTCCGCTTAAACTCAATAGCTATGATCTAAGCGTTGATATTGAGCTCCACGATGCTTTGAATCGCCTTCGTTTTGAGCACCCCGAAGTGAGCGTCGTCACGATCACAAGTGCGCATCCGCAGATATTTTGTGCGGGCGCTAATATTTATATGCTTAAAAAGAGTAGCCATGCCTTTAAAGTTAACTTTTGTAAGTACACCAATGAAACCAGGCTTTATATAGAAGAAGCATCAGAGTATTCGCAGAAAAAATTTATATGTGCTTTAAACGGTACGGCGGCGGGCGGTGGCTATGAGCTTGCTTTGGCCTGCGATAAAATTATTTTGGTCGATGACAAAAATGCCAATGTTTCGCTGCCTGAAGTGCCCCTGCTCGGCGTTTTGCCTGGTACGGGTGGGCTCACGCGGCTCGTCGATAAGCGCATGGTGCGACGCGATATTGCCGATATTTTTTGCACCTTAGTTGAAGGATTTAAGGGCCAAAAAGCCAAAGATTTTGGTCTGGTTGATGAAATTTATAGCAAATCCAAATGGGAAGAAGGGCTCAAAAAAGAAGTAGCGAGTCTAAAATCTTCGTCGCAGCCACAAAAAGGAATTTCTTGGCCAACTATTGAAGCCACTGAAAATTCCAACGGTTTTTCTTACCGTTATGTCGACGTAAAAATCGAAAGCGATCGCAGCGTGCATATTATGCTCAAAGGTCCTGAAGGGGCCGAGCCGGATAATAGTTCGGCTATGCTTGAGCGAGGCCCTGATTTGTGGATTTTACGCGCCTTTAGAGAGCTTGATGATGCGATACTGCGCTTACGCTTTTTTTACCGCGACCATGGTGTGTGGAAAATTTCCACGCTCGCTGATCCCGAATTAGTTCTTCAAGCCGAAAGACCTCTTTATCGGGCGCTTGAGCCTGGTGCGCATTGGTTTTCTCGTGAAGTATTATTGCATGCTCGAAGAGTTTTACGGCGCCTTGATACCTCATCGCGATCCATCATGTGTTTGGCCGATGATAAGACCTGCTTTGCGGGTATTTTTGCTGAACTGCTATTCATCGCCGATCGCAGCTATGCACTTGATACCACCGAGGGCACAAAAATTGCGCTGACGCCCATCAATCAGGGACTTCTTAGCGGATGGAACGAGCTTTCGCGTCTTGAAACAAGATTTTTTGGACATAAAGCCCAGCTTGAAAAAATTAATCAGCATTGTCACGGAAAATTAATTCCTCCACGCCTTGCCTATGAGCTTGGCCTCTTGAGTTTTCTCCTCGATGAGATTGATTTTCACGATGAGATTCGCCTCGCTGTGGAAGAGCGCGTCGCACTTTCTCCTGACGCTCTGAGTGCGATGGAAGCAAATTTGCGAAACCCCGGCCCCGAAAATCTCGCCACCAAAATTTTTGGCCGTCTGTCCAGTTGGCAAAATTGGGTTTTTATCCGCGAAAATGCTACTGGCGAGCGGGGTGCGCTCACGAGCTATGGTGAGGCGAGCCGCGCCCAATTTGATTGGGAGCGCTGCTAATTCTTAGGTAGTGAGGTCATGGTCCACGGTTTTAACAAAGAATAAGAAGATTATTTTTCCGGCGAGGACGGTGGAGTTTCGCGGCTGCAAGCACATGCGCAATTTTCATTACCGCAGCAAAAAAAGCAGGTATCGCACGTTTCGCATAGTCCACAACATATTTTATTGGCGACTATCCACGAGCTTAACTGACAAAGCAGGCAGAGACTGGCATCTTCGCTGGTCTTTAATGAGGAATTTTCCGTGTGTGCTTGGCCTGCTTTTCCAGAAAAAGAAGCAGAGGTATAAATAAAAAATACAAATAGTGTCGCTATTTTGAGAGATAAAAAATGCTGACGCATAAGGCCTCACTTAATGTTGCTTCACGAGTTCACTTAGCTTCCATAATTTTATAGTCTTATCAAAGGAGGCACTGGCCAAAGAGTCGTTAAAAAGAGCGAGTGACATCACGTAAGATTTGTGGGCTTTTTCAAACTTATTAATTTGTATGAATTCATTATTTTCATGTCGCCACACAATTAATTCTCCTCTTTTCGTTCCCGCAAAAAGATAATTATGGTCACTCGAAAAAATGAAAGAGCAGATGCTAAGGTTTAAGGCTAAAGGAGAGATAGAATTATCAGCAAGCGAAAACGTATAAAGATTCCCTTCTTCTGTTAGCAGCAACCAAGCTTTGTCCTGCGAAAAAAGCAATAAATTTATATTCTGTTCCAGAATTCTTATGGGCTCTTTTGGGATTAATTCAGTGTTCTCGTTTTCAAAAAGATAAACATAGCCTAATCTAGAGCCAAGCAATACATAATTTCCTTCATTAGAAATAGTTATGGCAGTAATAATATCGTTATTGTTAATGCTTAAATGATATTTATTAAGTTGGTCAGAATCGGCGTGATTAAGATAATAAAGTTTAGCTATTCCTGCAGAGGAAGCCACATGAACACTCGCGTTTTCATGTAAGGCATTCACCCGTCCAAAACAATCGCTTTCGTCAAGACGAAGCATCTTATTTCCCTCTTTTTTAAGAGAAAAAAAATAAAAATCTCCGTGCACCGAAGCCGTGGTTAATCTTTTGCCAGAACTATGAATATTGTTTTGTAAATAATCAGTAGAAGAAAATGAATGAAGTATAGTATTTTTCCAACCTTTATCAGTTTTAAACCATTCGCGTAAAGTAGCGTCGTCAGCGACAGAATATATCCTATCTTCTGTCGT
>JBPOIV010000060.1:0-3597 GCA_052034245.1 Myxococcota bacterium | reverse complement strand
ATATAAACAAGTATCCGTCATTGCGAGCGTAGCGTGGCCATCTAGTTTTTCTGCCAAATCGTTATGGATTGCCGCGCGACGCTCGCAATGACGATAGGGAATAGTCGCATAACACCTGTTTTAAATGGAGCTCTATAGCCCTGGGGTTATCGAAGAGCTATCGTCTTCAACTTTTGCTAAGTCCTCTTCCCATCGATAAAAACTATGCTCATCTTTGCGAAAGCCAACTTTTTCAAGTTTTCCATCATCAAAATCGAGTGATTCGCCATAAGTGGCGTCGCCAATTTCCATAACATATTGGCAATGATGGCGTATACAAAAGCCCTTTCCAATCTCGACATCATTATGAACGATTTTGAATTTTCCGTGCTCACCGAATTTAAAAGTGAGAATATTCACAAAATTGTGATCTTCGTAGGCGTATTCTAGTCTCACAACGTTGTCAGCAATACTTGTTTTCGATGTATAAGTCCCTTCATTTCCCTCATCGTCATTCCATGTACCCGTGCCTTCGTAACTTCCGTCGGGAAGGCTATGTCGATAATCGGCTGCGTTTATGAGGCTACTAAAAACAAATAAGGCTATCAGTGCTCTTTTCATCAAATCCCCCTGATAAATGAAATCTAGCCCATGATAGCATTGCTCCTACGGCAAGGACAAAAATAGAGCCACAGATTTAAAGCAAGGATCGCTGAAAATAAATTCAAACGATGTTTCAAGCGCTGAATTTGACGTTAAAATTGATGTAAAAAGTCTTAATACCGGCGTTGAGGCACGGGATAGGCATGTAAAGAGCAAGGATTTTCTTGAAGCCGATAAATATCCTTTTATTTATTTTAAATCGACCGGAGTGTGCACTGATAGCGTAAATAAAAAGATATACATCGACGGCAATCTTAGCATAAAAAATATTACCAAAAAAGCATCCATCTAAACCCTTTACACTGCTTAGATGGATTTTTAACTTTATCTCGCCAATGCTCAAAATCGGAATGCGGTACCCCATTCCTTCCTTGATTTCTCTTTGCCCTTTTTATTGATCCTCTTTCAGTTTCATTAGAGCTTCTGCGACCAGGCAATCATCTCCTGCGGAATCAGGCTTATAACCCTTTTTCAAGAGGAGATAAAATATTTCTATTAGTATGTTCTCAGCAGGCTCCACCGCCTCACGGCCACGTTCTAACGCGCCTTTAACGTTCTCCAAGGGAAAGCTGGATACATAGTCCCAAGCGGTTTTATTGTTAACTTTCGCGTATATATCCACATTAGTTTCGAGCAATGCACCTACAGCTTCTGGATCGAGAGGACGGCATTCACGATCCTTCTTTCCATTTATTTGGCCAGGGGTCATGCATGCCCAATGCAAGAGCGTTCTTCCTTTTTGATCTTTTTTAGAAAAATCAAATCCTTCGCGTTTGAGTTTATCTATCACATTTCGAGCAATAGCATCGCGATCTCTCAGAATATTAGTCAGTACTTCGTACCTGGAGAATAAGTTTAGGATATCCTCGGTAAATAAAGCCTCGTCATTAATGGTTGCTCCCTTTTCTACCAACATATTGATAATTGTCATGAAAAAAGGCTTAAATTCTTCTGTAGCAGCAAAATAAGCTTTGAATACTTGCGTTAAGGGGTGCTTATAACCATCAAGGTCCTTGACCCTCTCCGCATTAGGATCAATTTCTTTATCGAGCATAAATTTAAGAGAATCAATAATTTGTTTTTGCGCAAAACTTTTATCTTGCTCATAGAGAGTGCTCCCAGGTTGTCCATAGGTTCTGAATTGAAAATTATTGACCTCTTGTTGTATAAAATGAACTAACCTTCCCTCTAATGCACCTAAAAAGTCATCGCGATTAGGGACAAAATAAGGTACAAATCTATAGAAATTCAGCATACCATGCATCGCCAGCAGCTTGAGAATTTTCATTCCATTCTCATCGCCTTTAAAATGACAGTAGACCTCCCAAGCATCAAGCGTTGCGCTCCTGTTGGGAATTCTCAGCAACGACCTAAGCTCCTCCAAATCTTTATGATACACCGCTTTAAGGAGCCGATAATACCAATATTGTTTATTCTCGCGCTTTGCTCTTTCTCGTTCTGACTCACTTGCTAAAATTTGATCAATTTTTCCCGGTAGTTCTTCTATGTTTTTCAAGCTTTGAGGACGAAAACCCTGAGTCATAACGCAGCTCAATACGTCCTCGAATGCATGGTTACAATCACCAATTATTTTATCTAGTTGTGTATTGATATTTCTCTCAGCTTTCGCAGTAGTTATATCGAATTGCCCAGCAAAAGCAGGCATCTCTTTTAGAATAGGAAATAGAATGGCTGTAAGTAACGTAAAAACATATATCATTTCAAATTTCTCTTTATTCAGCTTTAAGTAATAGTAAAGGGGAACTATTTTGATTTATTATCAGTTTGAGCGATGCTTCATCGTTCAACGAAGCTTTTTCTAGCATGTCGTTAAAATAATGCCATAGCGGAATTTCCATAAAATGACTCAGCGCAATACTTTCAGGTGGCTACACCATCAGTGCTTCACGAAGTTGCTCCAACTACAAAGTGATAGGGCGCATGAATATCGGTGCGACCATTTAACTGGGCCAACTCTGTGCTCGCCAACGAAGAAATTTCTTGCTGGCATTCGCTCCAATAGTTTATGACCCACTGTACCTAAGTCCTCCGTTATTGCACATCGTCTATGAATAGATCGTCCTCTTTCTCTTAGCACGCAATATTCATCCACCTTAAATATTTCAGGCGGGGCTGTGGTCATTTTTAGTGACTTCAAGATGCTCGTTATAACCCTTGCTTCCTTTATGAAGGAAATTAATTGCATACGAGAAAAGCAGCGAGGGCAGTTCAATATATCGATATCAAACACGCGCCACATGAGATCGGCGAACTTAGGTCTACATATTTTTGTCTTTAAGTTGTCGCCATTTCTTTCTATTTTGGGCAGTAGGTCCCCTCTTAGCTCTGCGTTCGGGCCAAGAAATCCGTGATATCTTATTTGATTTTTTCCTGGTGCAGGGATCAACGCCACCAACCTTTCGAGTAGTTCAAAAGGCGAAAGCAAAATACTCGACGTTCCATCCCGCCACGGCGTTTTTAATTGCAGAATCAAATTCTTGCCATCGGGTGCTAATTGAAGTCTACGTGAAGATAAAGGAGGGCGACCCATGTAACCTAAAATGCGTTCAAGCCCTTGGCGGTCATGAGCCTTTATCGCTGGTGAGACATGAAGATTAAAGCCAAGGACAGTTCCCTCTTCAAAAACATCTGCCTTAATAAGCTCAGAGGATATTAATCTTAAAAGGAGCTTGCCTGAATTCACGGATGGTGCTTTTCATTCTTTTGGACCAGCTCAATTCACGGATTTTTCGCGGCAACTGAAAAACGCTGGTGAGGAGAATAGAAATGAATTCGCTTTTTATAATCGAATTCCTCTTACAGATATTGAAGAAATTATTGTAGTGCAGTCGGGATTTGAAAAAGTCCAAGACTTGCTACAACATTTTGGGGTTACAATTCCTATTAGCTTAGCTCGTGAAGACGGAGAAATAAGGGTCTGGGCATCACTTCAAG
>JBPOIV010000150.1:0-2309 GCA_052034245.1 Myxococcota bacterium | reverse complement strand
GGCAAAGACATGTACGAGCATAGTAAAGCGCTCGATCCTACTTCTCCTTTGAACGATAGAACAAAAACGCAGGCAATTTTATATCAAATTATTAGCGCCCTGAAACAAGTTTACGAAAAAATGGGATTTTTTCATCGAGATCTTCATCCCGGAAACATTATAATTTCCGAGGACAAAACCGTGAGCTTTAATCGAGGAAATCGGCCCCCCTTCATCGCCCCTATGATCAAGATCATTAACTTTGGTTCAGGGACCAGTCGGGCATTTTATGCGCAAGATACTATAAGTCCTATTGCTGCGGAAAAACTTAAGCTTGAACCCTCACGGTCAAAAAGCGCCGTCTTGAGTGATTTTGCAAAAAATATGGGAGGATCTTTATTTGGCACTTTATTTATTACTAAAGCACTGCGGGTAAGTAAGCAGTATCAGGCTGGGGATGATATTCATTTTTTTAACATGATGATTCACGTGTTTCGCAAAATTTTCGCGCATCCATCCAGAGAATTTGATTACTGCGGCGATTACATCATTTGTCAGCAAAAACTGAGCATCTTTGATTAGTATTTAAGCTCTTTTTAGGGATTTTCAAAAGCGCGTGAGCGGTTAGCATACAGTATCATAAAACCTATGGTCAATCTCGAGCGAGCACAAGCACTTATTTGTCTTAAGCTTGGGCCATAAGGGAGATTTTAAGCATGCAAAAAAGTACTTTTGAGCATGTCGATTCTACAACGCCTCTTCAAAAAAGAGAGAATCTCCTCTCCCGCCTGAGGGAAGAAACTTTTGATGTGCTGATCATAGGCGGTGGTGCGACTGGCGCTGGAGCCGCCCTTGATGCGGCAAATAGAGGCTTAAAGACCGCTCTTATTGAAGCTCAAGATTTTGCCTTTGGCACTTCTAGTCGCAGCACTAAATTAGTCCATGGCGGCATTCGTTATCTTGAAAATGCTTTTAAAAATTTTGATTGGCAAGAATACGAGCTTGTTCGTGATGCTCTTAAAGAGCGCAAACTTTTTTTGGAAAATGCACCCCATTTAAGCAATCCCTTGGCAATAATTACCCCGGTCTATACGTGGTTTGCCGCAATCTATTATTGGATAGGCTTAAAAATATATGACCTCGTTGCTCGTAAAGCTACTTTGGGTAAAAGCCGATTTTTAACGAAGAAAGAAAGCATCGCGCGCTTTCCCATGCTTAATCAAAGCTCTTTAAAAGGCGCGGTCCTTTATTATGACGGCCAATTCGACGATGCGCGCATGAATGTAAGCATCATTTTAAGCGCTCTTTTAGAGGGCGCGGTGGCCGCTAATTATGTGCGGGCAATAGGCTTTCTAAAGGATGGCGACGACATAAGCGGAGTAATGATTGAAGATGTGCTGACGGGCGCAAAATGGCCAATTCGTGCGAAAGTGGTTATAAATGCCACTGGGCCTTATGCTGATCAGCTGCGCAAACTTGCTAACCCCGATGCGGCCGAAATTATGCTAGCCAGTCAAGGTACGCATATTTTGCTGCCCAAAGAATTTTCTTCGGCGACGAATGGCTTGGTCATTCCAAAAACCAAAGATGGTCGCGTTTTGTTTTTGCTTCCGTGGCAGGGAAAAACCCTTGCCGGTACTACGGATCAGGCTCAAGCTATTTGCGAATATCCCTCGGCCACCCTTGATGAAGTCGACTATATTATCGAGCATCTCAAAGAGTATTTATCGATTCCTATAGAAAAAAAACATATTTTAGCAACGTGGAGTGGTCTTAGACCTTTAGCAAAGCCAGAGAGCAGCAAAGATTCTACGGCCGCGATTTCGCGGGATCATTTAATCGAAATTAGCCCATCAAAACTCATTACCATTGTCGGTGGAAAATGGACTACCTATAGAAAAATGGCGGAAGACGTGATTGAGGCCGCGATTAAGCTTGGAAAACTTGTGCCTTTGCATGGCAGTGGTACCAAAAATTTAAAACTGGTCGGGGCTAAAAACATTGATGATACACGCGCCCAACTGCATCGCGCCTCGGTTCCTGCGGATATTCTTGAGTATTGGCTAAGATCCTATGGTGATAAAGCAAGTGAACTAGTGAAGCTTGGGCCATTAGCGAGACTGGTGGAAGGCTATCCGTACTCTGAGGCGGAAATTCGTTATATTTTGAAAAATGAATATGCTTTTCATGCCTCAGATATCATTGCACGGCGCATGAGGCTGGCCTTTGTCGATCAAGAAGCGGCACTCAAAGTTTTACCAAAACTTATTGACATGATGGCCCAAGAATTTCTTTGGGATGATGGAGAAAAAGATCGGGAGAAGGCCAAG
>JBPOIV010000288.1:0-10807 GCA_052034245.1 Myxococcota bacterium | reverse complement strand
ATGCATCGAGGAGGAGTGGAAAAGTAGCTCCAGCAGATTTAAAAATGGCGTAATTTATGCAGGAGCGCAGCAAAGCAAAGACGAAGTATTTCAAGAATTTTATGCCCTTGCCACTGAATGCGGATTGCACGTTCAACTACTTGGTCAGGCGGACGATCAACATCGCTATATTTCAAAAATAGCTAAGTTTGCCAAGAAAAAAGGCATTAATTATATTGGTATTATTTACGATGGCGCGCTGGCCCGCACTGAGTTTAATATTTTTGAAGCAAATCAGCAGTTAAGAGACTTAGAGATAAAACTAAATCGGCCGATAATACCTGCGCAATACCGACATATGTTTGTTAATAATTAATAGTTATCGAGCATTTCACGAACTTCTTTTAGTGTTTCTTGATGAGAATTTTCCTTGTCGGCCAGTTCTGGCTCAATGTCCGCAAATTTTCTTCGCGTATTTTCTAGGCCCAATAAACTAAATCGCTCTAAGGTTTTTTTGGCTTCCTTTGCGCTTTTTTCATCGAGCTTACCACTTTCAAGTTGCTCGATTAAATCGTTAGCTTCGAGCTCTTTTTTAAGTGCGTTAAATTCTTCTGCGAGCTCTATATCGCTCAAAGAAGTCAATTGTTTTATCGTTTTCTTATCGAGCTCATCTAAGGAATTTTTTTTTTCGGCATCATCGCCTTCAACTAGTTCAATTTCATTGTCTTCTTCAAAATCTTCATCATCTTCGCCATCGTCTATTTCTTCATTCTCATCAATTTCGTTCGCGCTATCTTCTTTGGCCGATAAACTTCCTACGGAGGCGAAATGTTGTGCCTTTGCCAATTTGGTATCATTTTGCGGGGCGATTGAGGCGGCTTTGTTTTTGTTCTTGGCAATAATCTCATCCTGATTTATGAGCCCGTACATCAGCCCGATAAGGCCAAAAGTGGTGGCAACAATGCTCAAAATGGCGATTTTAAACTTCATAAAGTCTCCTTCTCATCGCTTATCGGGTGCCAAAAAAATTAGTTGCGCATAAATTCTCATTTTTTTTAATTATTTGTAATTTTATATATAAAAAATTAATGATTTTCTATCAAAGAACATTTACATGTGTCGTGCTGCGCTATAAGGAAATCTCGCCAATAAAAATAATGAGAAAGCCTCCCATGAGCCATCAAAAAAGAATAGAAGAAAGCAGCAGAGCTTTGCTTGAAACGCTGTCTACACTTAGTGAAAAAGAATTAAGCGACTTAATTGCGTATCATAATAAAAAATATTTTATCGATGCGGCCCCAGAAATCACGGATGAAGCATTTGATAAATTAGTAATGGCACTCAAATTTATTAATCCGCGTGCCGAAATTTTATCGCAGATTGAAGCTGTCGATGTTTTTCGTGATGAGGTGACTCATCAACGACCCATGCTGTCTTTGGATAAATGTTATGACAGCGAGACCTTCTTTAAATGGAGCGAAAAAATTAATGGGGGGCTCATTGCCATGCCTAAAATTGATGGGGTGGCGTGCAGCATACTCTATTCTTTGACCGGCGCGATGATGGAGGCAGCCACGCGAGGAGATGGTCGCATAGGCGAGAATATTACTAAAAATATTCGCATGATTGATTCGATTCCCGCCTCCTTGCCCTCTTTACCCATCCTTGTGCCTCAAGAGGGGCAAAATAATTTTGAAATCCGGGGCGAAGTATTTTTGTCGTTATCTCGTTTTAATAGCGAATATGCCAAGGATTTTGCCAACCCTAGAAACCTTGCGGCCGGCGCTTTAAAACATAAGGAGCAAGAAAAGTCGAAGGCCTATGCTTTGCAATTTTTTCCTTATGATATTCGTGGCACCAATGCCAAGACCGAAGAAGAAAAATTCAGGCTTCTTAAACAATGTGGCTTTACCATGATGCCTTGGCGCATCGTCGCGAATGATGAAAAAGCTACTGAGATTTATTACGAATTTCTTGAGCAACGATCGAGTCTTGATTATGAAATCGATGGGGTTGTGTTTCGTGCGAATGAACTTAACGATCAAATTCGTCTTGGGGAAACTGCACACCATCCTCGTTATGCCATCGCTTTTAAGTTCCACGGCGAATCCGCGCAAAGCAAACTTATTGACGTGCAATGGTCGGTCTCACGAAGCGGGACCATTACTCCCGTCGCTATTGTTAGCCCAGTCTTTGTTTCGGGCGCCACTATTCAGCGCGCGTCCTTGCATAACTTAGGCATTTTTGAAAAATTAGGATTATGTGAAGAAAGCATGGTGGAAATAAACCGTCGCGGCGGTGTTATTCCTCATGTTGAGCGCGTTATTGCGAAAAAGGGTGCACCCCTTAAGGCGCCTTTAAATTGTCCTTCATGCGGAAAGGGCGTTGTCATTGATAAAGATTTTTTATTTTGTGCCGATAAAGAAAATTGCGAAGAGGTCGTCGTTGCTCGTCTCATGCATTTTGCTCAGGTAATTGGTATCGATGGCATGGGTGAAAAAATTGTTCGAAAATTATTTAAGCAAGGTCTTCTTAGGAATTTCCAAGATCTCTACCGATTAAAAGCAGAAGATGTGCTGGCACTTGAGCGTATGGGAGACTTGAGCGCCAAAAAACTCATTAATGAGATCGAGCAAAAGAAAGAACTTTCCCTAGAAGTTTTTTTGCGTGCTCTTGGTATTGATGACGTTGGCACAAATGTCGCCGAGCTTGTGTGTATGAATTTTTTTAGCCTGCAAAAAATTCGCGAGATTAATGTTGAGGATTTGCTAAAAATTCATGGCATCGGAGAACGCATCGCTCATTCGCTGGTCGAAGGTCTAAAAGAACATGCTCGCGAAATAGATGCATTGTTAAACTTCATTCATGTCAAAGATTACCGAGAAGAAGCAATTCTGTCCGACAAAAATAATGCCATTTTCCAAAAATCATTTTTATTTACTGGAAAAATGGCGCACATGGATAGAAAGGCAGCTCAAAATCTCGTGAAAAAATTAGGCGGTAAAGCGCCCGGTGGCATGAGTGAGAAAATTGATTTCCTTGTCATTGGCGATGAAGGATCTCCTCTTTTGGGCCAGGGTACAAAAAGCACTAAACACAAAGCCGCGGAAAAATTGATCAAAGAAGGAAGCTCATTAAAGATAATTAGTGAGAGCGAATTTTTAAAATTAATTGAAGCCAAATAATGCTTATTTTTTAGCGCCATTTCCGATGTCGAATGCATATTATCTAAGCGGCCATATTTTAGGGGCCCGCTAAGATTATCCTTAATTATCGACACTACATCGGAAACTACATGTCGAATATTTATTTTTTTCTTATCGTCCTGGCGTGGCTTTCGTCGTGCGGAATAGATTCCGTCACAAAAGGAACTACCTTCGATGCCATCTATAATAAATCCCTTTTTAACAGCAAATGGAAAAAGCAAAATATAAGTCCAGAAGAGTGGTATTACCGACGCACTGTCATTAATGCTCCTGCCAATGCTGTGGCTTTTAGTAATGCTGATGGACATTTTTTACATCCGGATCTTATTCGTTGGGAAATTAGCAAAGATTTTTTATTCGGGTGGAAAGCCAATGCAGAAGTTATCGGTGCAGAAAATGAACAAGATCCTAACCTAAGAAAAAATTATCGAGGTGCGCCCTTACTCGCTTTTCGTATAGTTGAGCATCTGGACAACGATAGAGCATCTTCAAAAAATTGGTCGCAACGCGAATTTATTAAAATAGACTGGTCGCGAAATTTCATCGATCAAGGGAAGCGACAAGATATAAAAACCAATCTTTCTTTGGCCGATACGAGCGCTTATCTTGCGGATACCAACTTCTTCGGAAATCCTCTTCGCGCGCGCGTAGGCAATGATTTTATCGACATTACAACGCGTCATCCAATGTACGCTTCTCGCCATGAGAAAAGTTCTCATGGTTTTTCATTTGCCAAGGAAAGTGCCGCCCTCATTACCGATATTCGGCATTCTTTTATTAGAAAAAAAGAAAGTGATTATCTTCCTTTGGCCTTTCCTGATAAAGTTATGGCCTTAAATGAAATAAGCGAGCTTGCAAGTGTTGCTATCAATAAACGCTTCGGTTTTTTTAGAACAGGTTTTGATGGACAAGAGCTCTACGATAGTAAGCGGGGAAGCGTCAAAGAATCGAAGCTTTTGAATGCTACGCTCTTTAATATTTGGCAAAATAATACTGATGCAAAAAAGAATCCTCTTCCTCTACGAGAAAGAATTCCAAGACGTATTTTTTATTATACCAATATTTTTCATCCTGACGAATTATTCTCGGCGAGCGAAAAGGCAGTTAAAGCTTGGGATGATGCTTTAAGAACAATGGTTTTTTATGCTCAGAAGGGCAAATATAAAAGCGTTGATGATATTGCTCCGATTTTAGTTTTGCAAAAAAATTCTTGTTCGATCCAAAATCTAGAGAAATGGTTTCAAGGTCTGGATTCTTCTTCGCGCGCAGAACTTGAAGAGCAGGCCCACACAAGTTTAGAGGCGGTAAAAACAGAGCTTGAAAAGGCCCATGGCTATGAAAATTACCGTGAGCGTTTTCAAACAGAGCTGCGCGCCAAAGCACACTTAGAGCAGCTTTGTTCTGCGCTTGAATATTTTAGCGAGAATAGTGAACAGCCTTTTTTCTATCAGCGGCCTGGAGATCTACGCTTTAACCTTATCAATGTCATAACGGATAACAGCGCTGTTTCTTGGGGCGCGTATGCGCCTCTTTTTGCTGACCCTCTGAGTGGGGAAATAGTGTCGGCCACAGCGAATATTAATCTGAAATACATCGATCAATTTGCCTATAAATTTGCGGCAAGAAGTACCGAAACGAAAGAGAGAATGCATTATCGCCAAGTGCTGCCGCAGGATAACGCTGTGAGAAATTTTCGGCATCGCGTGTTTAGCGTTGAGAAAGCGCAGACGAAAAGCTCTCTTAGCATGCAGGCACGCGACTTGAATTTAGATCGCTTCGAAGCGAAGCTACTTGGCCATATTGAGAAAAAAGTAAGGCCTGAATTATTTGATAGGAGTAAAAACTTAGTCGCGAGAAATTTTGATCAAGGATTTTTATCGCTAAAAAGCACAGGGAAAACTGCCTTTTTGGATCCTATCGAATACATCGAAAATCTTGCGCTCGGAAGCAGTAAAAAATATGCGCATCTAGAAAAAGAAGAAAGTTTTCTTGCGATCCGAGAAGAAGTATTTCAAGCCTTGGTCCTTCATTCCTTAGGCCATAATCTAGGGCTTAAGCATAATAGGGAAGCAAGTTCGGATCCGATTAATTTTGACCCGCTATTTTGGCAAATTGAAAAGCTTCCCAAAGATAGTCAAGAAGCACTTCCGATAGCTAAAGATGATATCCGAGCGCAGCTGCAAAAATGTCAAAGCACATCCACGACCACAATAACTACGCAAGATTGCCTAAGTTCTTTGATTCCGATGTCTTCCAGCATTATGTCCTATCCTGCAGCCGGAGCTCGCGTTAACAATAATTTGGGGCTTTACGACAAAGCAGCTATCAAGTTTGCCTATGGCAATTTGGTAGAGGTATTTCCTGAAAGGAATTTAGGCCTCGATATAGAAAAAGAAGATCCTAAGCAGTGGTTGAGATTTAATGATTATCGTGAAATCCCGAAAATCTTGCTTAAAAATTATGAAGCGATTCATCAAAGAAAGCATCAATCATTCACATGGAATTCCACGCTAGCTCTAAAGTCATTTCCCAAAAATGCGGTACCCTATGCCTATTGCGATGAGGCAAGCGCGGCTTTGGAACCACGCTGTACAGCTTTTAATTCAGGTCCCGATCTTCGCGCTCATGCATTATTGCTTGAGGAGAATTTTTGGAACAGCTCTCCGAAAGACCTTTTTGATGAGCATAGATCGCTTAGGGAAAGTACGTCTGCTCTTCTTAAAGAACTACAAATTCTCGATCATTTTACCCATACTCTTCATTGGTATTATTACTTTGTTCGCAATGAGCCAAAATTTAGAGGCTCTTATGCCGAGAAAGATTATCTGAGTGCCCTAGCTATTGGGATAAATCTTTTTTCTCAAATCATAGGATCTCCGCAAGCAGGCGCCCATTTATCGCAGCCACACTGGCTTCTTAATAGCAACGATACAAGTCTTTCACGATTAGGAGCGACTACCACCCTAATACCATTTAGCGAACTTAAGGAATGCGAAGCAATGGCTTTAAGCCGTAAAAAGAATGGCGTTTTAGAGGGTCGAGGCAATTATAAATTCATTGAAATACCTTTTGGGATGGGGCGCGCCCTTCATCCAATCAATGTCCATGGCCTCGAACAGGATTTTATTATCGATGCGGGCTCAGCCTTGTTGAAAAAATATGCGCTTTATTCTCTTGCGGCACCGATGATGCCGGATCGCATTAGTTCACTGGAAAGACGAGATATCACGGCTTTAAGTTGGCATGATTTGTTTCCGGAAGCCGTCGAAAAAATTTATCATGCAGTCATTACCGAGGAGCGCGATACCTTAGGGCCCGAGCTCAATAACAATGAAATAAAACCGCGTTTGATTCTTAACGAAAACGACTTTACTTTGCATCAGTCTGTAGCTGAAGCAAATATCGCTTCGGCCTTTGATGATGATCTTTCCATCTTTGCCTTAATGAGCGCTTTTTCGTTTTTCTCAACTAAGTTTACCGATAATTTTCAGCGTTCTTTGCATATTTCTTCGACAGTTGATGACACTGATGTGATCAGCGACGCGTCACATACTTTTTCTTATACCCACCTTTCTGGCTACCGCTATAGTGCAGCAGATTTTCGGGATGTTTTTTCGGTGGGCTCTTCACTGTTGAAGAAGGCTCAACAGCAAAAAGCTTATTATCTAAAATTGTCTGCCTGCGTCAGTGATGAAAATTTAAGAATTTCTGATCCGCTATGTCATTGTGTGAAAACCAGTATTTTTACTGATGGTAAGGAACAATGTTGCGACGAAGACAATGCAGCTTGCTCACAAGCGACGCTCGAGCCAGTTGGTAGTGAGATGTGCTCTTTAACTGAGCTTTTAGAAAGGCAACAAAGTGCGCTTGATACACTGAATTACCTCATCGGATTCATCCATAAATTACGTGAACTTTCGAAAAATTCGCCTCTTCATTCCTAAAGATTCAAATTTATTGTTCGGGGGAACACATGCGATTTGCGAAGATTATTATTCCGATAATTCAATTGCTCTTCTTGGGCTGTAATCAAGGAGATAATCACGCAAAAAATATTATTCCTAAATCTCTCTTTGACGGCGAATGGTATACACGAGCTGTTTTAGTGGAAAAGAATTCGCATAGCAGCCTTGCTTTTACAGGCCTGGAATGCCCGCTCGAGCGCATTAAATTTGAAATTACCAAAGATAAACTGCTTGCCTATCGGAGTTATAATGAAAATGATGCGCAGTTGACACGAGATAAATATTTAGTCGCTGCCTTTAAAATTAATAAACATGTGAGCGAAGATTTTGCCATCGGAAAGTCTTGGCAAAAAAGAGAATCGATCGACGTTGATTGGTCAAAGAATTTAGTACCACATTTAGAATGTAATGCTTGGCTTGATTCTATAACCCAGGTGTATATCGATAATAGCGATGATAAGACCGCAGAATATACGATGAAAGCCGAAGAAGATTATATCGAGACGACAGTCAACGCGCTGGTGATGCCCAACGAAGAAACATGTAATAGTTTTGCCGATCAAACATGTGTGGGTGCCCAATATCGAGTGAAATTTTCTTTCCGAAAGATTAGTCCGAGCGACTATGAACCACGTCATTATCCCGATTATGAAGCAATTCGCTATGGTAAAAATGATGGCGACTATTGTTTAGATGGACAAGAAGGATGCCAAAACAGCAAAGATTTATGGCTTTATAGCGATGCGCAGCAGTTTAGAATTTGTGATCCACTTAAAGATGCTATCGCTGAATGCTTTCAGCCGAAAATTAAAATGAATGCACAATTTGGTTTTTTTAGAACTGAAATAGACCACTATGATAGCCGTTACGACCTAAATCGGGGCCAAAGGCATCAGTTAATTAATCGCTGGAATATTTGGCAAAATACAAGGGATGAAAAAGGCAGCAGTATTCCGCTAGCGGAAAGAGTGCCGAAAAAAATTAGCTACTATCTAAGTGCAGGCTTTCCTAAAGACTTATTGCCCGCCATTCAACGAGTGAGTGCGGCGTGGAATATTGCTCTTGCAAATGTCGTGGCCAAACTAAAGGATCGTTGTACTTCCTCCAACATAGAAAAAACCTATTTAGCAATGAATAAAGAGCATGAAGTGCTCAAAAATTATGGGCATAGATCGCGAAAAGAGACCTGCGAAATGCTTTTTGAGGAGACTAAAAATGGCCCTTTATCAGAGATATTTTTTAGTGGGCGGCCTGAAGAAATAATCGAGGTATTTGGTACTATTTTTGAAATTCGCGAGAATGATTGCAACATTGAAAATGTCAAAAATTATGCGCGACGAAATGCGATAGGCCCGCTGGTTAATGATCCGACATTTATCTTAAGTGACGATACGGTAAGCTATGCATGTAATTGGCTGCAGGAAGAAAGTACGCGGCGGGGGCTAGAGCCCTTTGTGTGGCAGCAGCTGGGAGATTTGCGCTACAGTTTTGTTAATGGTGTAAAAAAGCCCGAAGATGCTGGTCTTTTGGGCTATGGTCCTGCCGCAGTTGATCCTTTGAGTGGAGAAATTGTTGCGGCCAATGCCAATATTTATTTGGCGGCAATCACCGAATATGCCGATAGCAGCGTGCGCCTGTTGGAAAGAGTAGAAAAGCTCGAAAAGACCAGCCCTAAGAAAATACCAATAAAAGACATGAGCAGCGACTTTGATGCGCATCTGCCACTATTGCGTCCTGCGATCAATGCTTTTCAAAGAGAAAATCTAGCAAAGCTTATTTCAAGTCCGGTCATAGCTCACCTCAACGTGGAATCACTTAAAAACGCCCATCAGCAACTCGATCAATTCGGCGTGAATAATCTTATCGACATTTTTGCCACGAAAGCACAGCTGCAAAAGAAATCAAATGATATGAAAAAGGCGCAATTTTTTTCAGAAAGAAGTGCCTGTTTTATGCACACAGGATTAGATTTTCCTTTCGTGCGCTTGCGTAAGGATTTAAAAAATAGAGATGTTAAAGACAAAGTGGCGCTGTTGCAATTACAGATTGTCGAGGGAGTTTTATTACATGAAATAGGCCACACCCTCGGTTTACGCCATAATTTTAAAGGCACCAATGATGCACTTAATTACCCGCCTAATTTTTGGGGATATGATTCCAAAGATTATCGTGCACGCCCAGGCCTTAGTGAAGAAGAACGTAGATCCTCTTCGATTATGGATTATCACCAAAATTTTAATAGCGATTTTTCGGGCTTAGGCCCTTATGATTACGCAGCTCTTTTATTTGGTTATGGGGAGAAAGTGGAAGTCTTTGACGATGAAGATGGCTTCGTACCACATGCACTTTTGAGTCGCCTTCCTCTGATGCATTATCGCGATTTGCCTTATTTATTTTCGGGCAATGGTGCGGAAGAGAAAATAACGAGCTTAATCCAAGAAACCAAAGAGAAATATCGTCGAGGAGACAGGAGTGCACGCTTGCAGATAGAAAATTTATCCTTGCCAAGCAGAGCCGAAAATCTTTATAAGCGCCGCTATATTAATTTCGAAGATCTGCGGTCACACTATTTTGCCAAATATTTCGCTAAAAGCAAAAGCACTCTTGCACCGGTGCCTTATTCTTTTTGTACAGACCAAGAAATTAGCGATGCCGATTTATTTTGTCATCCCTTCATTTTTGGGGCTTCCGCAAGTGAAGTTGTCAATGATGCTATCGACGAATATGCCACAAGTCGTCTTATGCGAAAGAGCAAACTCAAGGAGCAAACCAATGTCTATCAGTATTTAAACCATCTTTACCGACGTGTTTATAGGCCAATCTTACGTGCTTATCAGTACCAATATGCTTTTAATAACGATGATTATGCCATTTATCCTATGGTCTACGACTTAAAACAAGCGACTAAAGCTGGTCTCAATTTAATTTCTGAAGTAGTGCAAAATGTGGAGCCGGGCATTTATTGTCGTGATGAAGAAGGAAATTATATACCCAAAACAGACGATAAGTGCGACGAACCAATAAGTATTGGCCATGATTTAGGCGAGGAATATCATAGTAGTTTCACTGATGATGTTGAGGGAAGGCACAAAAACATAGGTTTTATTTACGATAAAATTTTGGCCTTACTTGCCTTAATCGATGATCATGCAGAGCTAAAGCATGAATTTGCTTATTGGCAAGAGCAAAATTTTTCTATTGGTTTTTCTCGCTCTTTTCCCAAGCCTCTGTTTACTATTTTCTCCAGTATATATCGGGACCAATGGCAAGAGATTGCAGCCCGCGTTTCAGTCAACCCCGATCAGCAGGCGGTGCTCCATTACCAAGATCTTTTTTCAAAGCATGAAGAAGTCTCAACGGCGCCCAAAATAAAGCCAAGTATGTCCACTATATTTAAGGATTATGCGATTTTATTTTCCTTGCTTGGCTTAAGCAATTCCGAAGATCATCAGATCGATTTTGCAGAGAGTTCTCATATTGCCTTGCTGCATAACGATTTGCCTCTCAGAGAAAAGGATTCTATAAGTTTCGAAGACCCATACACAGGATTTAAGTATCGTGCTGCCATCAATAAAGAAGATTCATTGGGATATTTATTAGTAAAGGACGCGTCGGAGATGGTAAAAAGCGGGCCCTGGTATATGGCGAAACAAAAAG
>JBPOIV010000104.1:0-3266 GCA_052034245.1 Myxococcota bacterium | reverse complement strand
AACATTTTATTCCCCATTCTTATTATCGCCTGAAGAAGTTTTTATTTTATTCGGCCAAAACCGCAATGGACGCCTATAGATTCTTCTGTGCCCATCCCACTTCTTGTAAATTATTGAAAAATGTCATTTTTTGGGCCTAACAAAAACACTAATGCCGATCTCAGCGAAAATAGCTATTCCTAAGAAAATATATTAATTATCGAGCACTGGCGCATCCAAGTTAGGGCTATGCAGTATATTTATTAGAGCAAACCTACCTAAAATAGGATACGCCTATTATGAGCCTTTTTAGAACCAAGCCGGTTGAGTCCATTGGTGGACAAAGCTCTCTAAAGCAATGCTTAGGAGCTTGGGATGTTACCTTCTTAGGCGTGGGCGCCATCATCGGCGCGGGAATTTTCGTTCTCACGGGCGTCGTCGCTGCAACCAGCGCAGGACCCGCCGTCACTCTTTCTTATATCGTTGCAGGGCTTGCTTGCGTGTTTGTGGCGCTTTCCTATGCGGAACTTTCCGCGAGTATCGGCGGCTGCGGCAGTGCGTATGGCTACGCTTACGCTGGCCTCGGCGAGCTTATCGCTTGGATTATCGGCTGGGATTTATTGCTTGAATACGGCTTAGGCATTTCGACTGTCGCCATCGGTTGGTCAGGATACGTGGCGAATGCCTTTGCATCGATGGGAATGAACTTACCGGATGCCATTACCAAAAGTCCATTTAATGGCGGCATCATTGATTTGCCGGCGGTTTTGATTATTTTATCCATCGCTGGACTTTTGTGTCTTGGTACCCGCGAAAGCACGCGCTTTAACACGGGGATCGTTTTCATCAAACTTCTTGCCATCGTTGTTTTCGTGAGCGTATCGTTTGGCCATGTTGACGGCGCACATTGGGAAGTTTTCATGCCCTTTGGTTGGCACGGCGTTATGAAGGGTGCCGCATTGGTATTTTTTGCCTATATTGGTTTTGATGCCGTTTCTACTGCTGCCGAAGAGACAATCAATCCACAACGCAACTTGCCCATCGGGATTATTGCTTCTCTTTTCATTTGCACTCTTATCTACATCGCGGTTTCATCACTGCTTACGCTCGTTGTGCCTTACCATTCCTTGAATGTAAAATCGCCCGTCGCAGAAGTATTGCTGAACCTCAATCATCCTCTAGCAGCAGGATTTATTTCAGCAGGGGCAATAGCCGGCTTAACCACCGTCATGCTGGTACTTTTCTACGGCTTTTCACGAATATTTCTCGCTATTTCGCGAGATGGGCTTGTGCCAATGCGTTTCGCCAAGGTGCATAAAAAAACCCAAACACCTGTATCGATTATTATGATGAGCGGTGCAGTCATGGCCATTGTTGCAGGACTAACCCCCATCGGAAAACTTGCTGAACTTGTAAATATTGGAACTTTAGCCGCTTTCGTTTTAGTCTGTGGCGGCGTTATTGCGCTAAGAATCACTCAACCAAATATGCCTCGTCCTTTCAAACTGGCCTTGCATCCGCTCGTTCCTTCCTTAGGAATAGTCTTTTGTCTTTATCTCATGTTTAGTTTGCCCTTCGGCACCTGGTTGCGATTTATCGCCTGGATGGCCTTGGGTATGGGTATATATTTTCTCTACGGTTACAAAAATAGCGTGCTCAATAAGGCCAAGGGCCAACCCACCCTCGCTTTGGATCCACGCGAAAGCGAAGAGGCTTTTTAATCCTCAATGTTCCTTGGATCGCGACGCCTACGATATCTCGCCGTGGGCTTTTTTTTTATTAGAGAGAATTTCTCCTATCGGACGAATAGTGCTCATCTCGCTTACTTGCAAAATATCTTTTGGCAGGCAAGAAGTTCTCTTTACTCGCTTTGCCCCCTTCACCAGCTCACTAGCTCCCCCTAGGAGCAGTAAAAACTGCCGGGAGAAATCCATGAAAATGGGTACCAAAGCTAAGCATTGTTTTTGCTTTTATGTGCCTCGCGAACCTTGTTTATGCCGATGATATCGCCATAATTCCTGGTTTAGTAGGACAAATCTTTCAGACCGGATTTCACCATGAAGAGATTCTGAGCACCAGCAATAAAATTCGCCCAATCAAGCTGAGCGCTTCTCATAGTGAGGGGATAATCGATCTGAAAGCTACCTGCCAAATTATTGCAAACGAAAAGGTTGAAGCGCCTGCAAAGTCTTTTTCTAGCGTGCTCCTCTTGCCAAGGTCGAAGCTCTCGCTATGGATGAATAGGCTCTGAAATTTATCTGGGCCTTTTTTGCGTTGCGAAAATTATTTTCACATCAAACAAAACGCATAATTCAGAGGTTTTTTGTGTTTAAAAAATACATTGTCTTGATGCTTTGTCTCCTGTCTCTGACCGGCTGTTTTTTTGGCCCAAAGTATATACCGGTTAACTATTTTAGCGAAGGCCACTCAATGGTGGTCAACGTTCGCAATTTGCCTTCAGCAAGCCATAATCTGACTCATGTTTATGAGCACGATCCCATAAAGAAATTGGAAAAAGGGATTGAAGCTACCAATCGCACCTTTCAGTTGCAAACGGTTTTCAGCCAGATCAATACCGATGAAATCCGTGCTGAACTTAAAAATGATATTGAAACGCGAGCCTCAAAAATTTTCAAAATAACCTCAGATCATAATGACCTGGCGCTCGAAATTTCTATTACCAAATGGGGATGGATTATTCCTGAGGAAGGCCTCATGGGCTTACGCTTGGGTAGCTTTCAACTTACTATCGAAGGCCGTGTCGAAGTCTACGACCTTCGTCCCACTAAAAAGCTGATTGGCTCACAATACTTGAGCGCGAGAGAGAATATCTCTGATCATCTCAGCGCATCAGAAAACAAACAAGCAATTCAAAAAGTGATGAAAGAATTTGGTGAAAGCGTCACCGAATTTCTTTGGCGCAGCGATAACAAAGCAGAAAAGCTTAAATAGACAGTGTCAGCAGGCGAAATTACGCCAGTTCGCGTGTCAGGTTTTTTTATCAACCTAGTGCGTCTGGCGCTCAGCTGCTTAGACAAATCGTCATCAAGGAAAGAGTTTCGAAACTTATTTTCGCTTAGTAAAAACCGATCAACATCATTCAAAGAAAACCTATCTAAAGGGAAGATTTTAGCGAATACCATCAAGGGCCCGTTGACAACTCTTCCTAGCAAATTAGCTTTCCTTTATGAGCAATCGAAAAAGACTTCCCAAAAATGAGCTAGCTCCGTCGACATTAAAGAAACTCTTCATCGGTTTCACCTCATGCCTATAACAGAAACAAAAAA
>JBPOIV010000059.1:0-4264 GCA_052034245.1 Myxococcota bacterium | reverse complement strand
GTCGTGCCCATGACCTTTTTTTCTCTCCTTCAAGGCACTCGTGGAGGTGCAAGCTTCTAACCTGTTTTTGATTGCTTTTCTCAATGAAACTTCAAACCATAGAGGTATGTATGAAAATTCTAATTACTTTGTTTGCCGCCGTATTAATAACTTCTTGCTCCGGCGTACGTCTGAATCGTTCAGAAGTACTTAAGCGAGAAACTTCCATCGCTTATCTTGAAAAAAATATTGAAAAGGCTCGACTCTACGATGTAGATATTCTTGCGCCCGTTCATTTCGAGAAAGCTGAAACTCTGCTCGATAAAGCGGTAAAAGAAGCGCAAAAAGTGAGAGATCCCAAAGGAAGTAATGCCCAGGCTTTAGAAGGTCTTTCAGAAATCAAAACGGCTGAACAAGTTGCTGAAGAATGCCGCTCTTCGATGGCTGAAGCTCTGGAAAAACGCAAACAAGCTAAAGCAGTACAAGCTCATCTCCTCTTTCAGTCGGAATTTGAAGCACTCGATAAAAAATTCAAAAATACATCGAGAGCAGTAGAAGAAGGCAATAAACAGGCTGGAATTAGAGAGAATGCCACCCTCGCCTCTTCATATGGCGCTCTTGAAGTGCGAGCACTTAAAGCTGATCTTAGCGAAAATGCGAGCAAAGCCTATGAGGCAGCGCTAGCATTAAACGCCAATAGTGGCTCCTGAGACTATGAAAAGAGCAAAAAGCGAACTTAGCATTGCACAAAAAATCATTGATCTTGAAAAGGATTATGAGAAAGCTAAAACTCACGCGGAACAAGCTCTTTACCTCGCTAATCGAGCCCGTTTCATTACTGAATTGATCATTGGATTCAAAAAAGAGAATCTCACGCAAGAGCAAATGATCTTGTGGTACCAAGATCAACTTGAGCAAATCCATGAAGGTCTCGATAGTTCACTCACTTTTGATCAGCCTAATCGCCAGGTAGTAGCATCGATGAACGAGGCTATCCGCACTAAAATTATGGGTGCTAATACACTCGTTAACCAACAAGCGAAAAAGCTTTCGCAGCAAAAAGATTATCTTAAACAATTGGCGACTGAGACGGAAACCCTCGAGGAGTTGAGTCAAAATTTTAACGAAGATGAGGCAGAAGTATTGAAACGTGATAATGACATCATTATTCGTTCTTATGGTTTTCAGTTTGACCTTGGCAAATCGGAAATCCTGCCACGTCACTATGCTTTGTTAAACAAAATCGTGAACACTCTCAAAAAATTCCCTAAGGCAAGCATTGTGGTTGAAGAACATACTGATGCTAGTGGTTCAAAAGCACGTAATATGGAACTCTCGCATCAGCGAGCAGAAAATATTAGAGCCTTCCTCATCAAAGTCGCTGAAATCGATGAAAGCCGCATTCAAAGTGCAGGCTACGGAAGAGATAAACCTTTGGCGAGTAACTTGGATGAAAAAGGACAAGCAAAAAATCGACGCATTGAGATCGTCATTAAGCAATAAGCTTCTATAAAATCTCGAATAAGCGCGCCTTCGGGCGCGTTTTTTATGAAATACTAAGTCTCGAAAAAATACATTTATAGTTTTCAGATGAATCTTGCACTATTTTCCATCCTATAAAAACTCCAAGCGCAGTATCTATCTACCCTTCCTCAACTACTATCATCGCAAATATATAATTGGGACATCGCTATTGGATATAAGAGGACATTCATTATTTCTAAGTACAATAGTGAGGGGAGATTTCTAGCTCTAGAACAAGCCCTAATCCCGCGATGAAACTCCTCGCTTAATAAAAAAAGCATCTATTTCATCTTTAGTTTTTGCGCCTAAGTTTATGAGAAGGGAAATGGTATTTTGAATATCTTCATCGATATAAGGAATGGAAATAACCGCACAAATATCTCTCTTTTTATAAAGTATATCTAGAGCTGTCTGAGGATATTTGCTTGTGTCATTGAGGAGCCAATAAAAATGCTCGACAAAAGTATGTATATACGATGGTTTTGGCACCCATCTTAGGCGTTCTATGGAAAATCCATTAAACATTACTTGAAAAATGTTGCCATGCGAACCTATAAGACTCTCTTCACTGATTTGGTCTTTGAAATACTGTAGTACCAAAGGAAGATAAGAAAAATAACCACATTCAACGATTAAAAATAATGCGTTCCTCTTCAAATTATCCTTGGCATTTATATCAATTATACTTTCCTCTTCTATAAAAGAATTTTTTATAACAATTTCTACTATATTAGTATCGGCTTGAGAAATAGCGAGGTGAAACAAGGGAAATCCTAATTTTCTTGTCCGGTAATAAGGGTCTTTTGTAAATCCCAAGAGTGTATTAAGAAATGCCGGAGATTTATGCATTGCAAGATGTATTATCGTTGAATATTCTCCAACGGGGTTATAGATATTAGCGCCATGCTCCAAGAGTATTCTAAATATTTCAAGTTGAGCTTCGACGAGAGCCGCTCCCAAAGGGGTAAAGGAGTCTTCTGCTCTCACTTCTTCAACGCAATCTGGATCCCCAATTAATAAATTTACAACTTTCCTGACATCGCCATTCATGATTGCCGAGAAAATCTCATGGTCCTGAACTTCCTCAACAGGCTCTTCCTCTAAAAACTGAATAGGCTCATCAAAGCTGTTTTTTTCATCATTTAAGGGCAAAGAAGGCGCGCCATCGAAATTGCCCCATTCACTATCTTCTTCCCACAGGTTTGGAATAGTCATAGAGACAGGCTCATCACTATCTGATGCTGAAAAAATAGTTAAAGAAGCAAAAGAGAAAGACAAATAAAACAGAATTATTTTTTTATTTTTATTATTTAACACAGTTTATTACTTCATTAAAAAAGCTATTTCCAACTTATATTCTATATTTATTTTTTACTCAACTCAATAGACACATAGAAAACATTTAATTAAGAAGCACAATCATGCAATATCATATAATTTCAAGCCTTTTCCACTGACAGATTTCGCCATTGAGATACTACTAAACCAAAATTACGTTTTAAATTGAGAGCATAGCTCGCTCCCAGCGCTAGTTACTATGTATTGATTTTTACAGAAATTAATGGCATTATAACAGTGAATAAATTTTATATTATTTATCTGAAAAATGAGTTTTTATGCGCCATCTTATAATAGTTTTAATCACTTTTATTGCTCTGTCAGCCTGGTCAGTTAAGCCCAAAGCTCACTCCTATCTTCGCAAAAAAAATCCTGCGCAACATGAGCAAAATGCTCATCAATATAAGCAAAAAAAGAATCTCGAAACTATTTTTGCCTTGGATTATTCACCTATCCAGTTTCAGAATAAAATCTCTCATCATTTCCTCCTTGTCATTCTTCTTGGCTCTATAGCCGTGAATGTCGCTGCTGAGCTTGAGCATTTGGAGGGCAGAAAAGATTCGCCTAATTATACTCACCACGTTGTTGAGCAGGATGGAGTACTCATTGCTCAAAGAAAAGTGCCTGAAATTACTAAGGCACAAGCTATTTTAGACCACATTCCCAACGGCATAAGCCTCGCCCAAAAAATAGATCGAAATGTAATCTGTGAACGCACTTCGCTACGCTTAATTTTTCAGGATGAACTTGGACTTATTTCCAAGAATTCTCAGTTTGAATATCTGGGAACCGGCCCATTAAAACCTTGTCAAGCCATAATTATTCATTGGGGTGAGCATTCTTTGCTTTGGCATCATAGCCACGATAGTTGCTTAGCCGCCTTGGACGAAATTTATGAGCATATGGGAAAACGTTTTGGCCTCGAAAAAACGGATCCTCTGAAGGTGACTATTTATACTTCCGAAGATAGACCCAGCGCCGGCGATTATATTTGGGAAAAATATAAAGAGAGAGGGTTTTCCACTAACCAGGCTCAAATGCTGCTCCAACTAAGAAGCGAGGTCGCAAAAAGGCTCAGTATTGAAGAAAACCAAATCATGGTCATACTTGCGCCCTTTGATGAAATAGGTGTTGTTGTCGATAGAGATGGAGAAATTCATAATATCCTCCTCCCCCATAAAGATCCTGCGGCAAAAGATGATGCAATTTTATCCTTGATCTGGGATTGGTCGACGGAAGAACGCTATGGCCAATTGCCCAAAGGTTTTAGAGAGTGCCGTCGTCCTTATAATCTCAGTCGGGCAATTATTCTGGAGAAGAGAGTCATAACTCCGGAAGTATGCACACTCAGTGATCGGCAATTACATCGTGTGCTCGATACTTATTAGCCCGACGCCGCATTTTCCTATGCAGATTTTTTCAT
>JBPOIV010000226.1:0-5883 GCA_052034245.1 Myxococcota bacterium | reverse complement strand
CTCCGAATCGTGAGACAAATCAAAATCAGCACTTTGCGTGATCTTTATCTCATAGGTGCCATCTTCTTTCTTCAGAGCTTCTTTAGGAGCATCTTCAAATGTTTTGCATTCATAGCCAAGGCCATAGTTTACTCGAATTTCTTCATTCCCATCAGTCAATTTGACGGTGTAGGAAGGAGCCGTCTTTTCATCGTTGATCCTCGTTAACCAACGATAAATCGTTGGTACATTTCTATAATCCAAGGGTTCAGGTTCATCGATTGCTTCGATCGCATAGCCAGGATTATCTTTCCCATCCAAAAAATTTTGCACATAATGAACTGTCTCTTGAAGATAAGGCGCTTGAGCTATGCCATCGAGAGCACCAAGTATTTCGGGCGCTTGCTGATCAATAGTTATTTTTACTTCGGGCAAATGTTGCTCTTTGTCATAAATATCTCGCAACGACATAACCAAAGAATATTCGCCATCAACCAGACCCTTTCCGATGTCGATCTGCCAGTTTTGATTTCCCTTCTTAATACTAATGTCTTCGATGCCGCTGATATCTTTGTTATGTTCGGAGATTCCCCGATATTTTACCTGCAGGCTTTTAACAAGCTCTGGCTTGGCAACTGAACCATTAATTGAAATGCGCTTTTGCGATAGATATGCATTATTTACGGGCGATAAAATCTCAACTGCCGGTGATTCCGCAACTGACCTTGCTATCACCCTTTCTTGATAAGGGATGTCATTACATCCGATTGTGAATATCCAGAACCACGAAACTACAATGCGCTTGAACATTATCTCCCCCTAAAAACACAAAACTAAAAAGCTGTCAGTTAACTTGAATCACCTAATAAAAGCCGGAAGTTGTCAGTTGTCAGTAAGGACCCTGCCTCACATTCCGAAGCTGTCAGTTGTCAGTAAAGTTAATATTGAGGAGAATTCTTCTCACCATCTCCTGGTGCCATTTTTTCCCTCGGTTCTTGGTGACAATCTCCATCTCATTCAAGACCATCGCTATCTGCCGCAAGCTGAGACTCTTTTCGTGCAGCTGCTTCACCCCATGAATCACGCGTTGCTCGACTTTGTGCTCGACTAATTTTCTTTTCTGAAATTTTTGTCCGTATCGAGGCTGAGACGGATTGCCATGATGCTGATGAGGCTCTCGAATCGGAATACCAAAGCGAGCGAGTGCATTAAGTACTGCCATTTTGGAGCACAAAATTTCTTGGGCAATTTGTTTGACAGAAAGTTCTTCAACTAAATATTTGTGTTGGATAAAAAACTTATTTCTAAAGAGAGGAACCACATAATATGGCGTAAAGCTTTGATAAACTGGTTGGATAAAAATTAGTTTGCATAGCTCCCCACTGCCCCGCCATCAGATTCACTAATCGAACTTTTTGTCGTCCTTGTGACGACTTTTTTTATGTCCCATAAAACATGTAATTCAAGTTGGTTGTCTTTCTTGATAACAATTTTGGCTATCATGCGTTCGATATAATCGCGCTTTTCTACGCCAGTGAGCTCGTCAAACTTGGCTATAAACTCTGACGCAGTCTTTTCTAAGCTCTCCAGTCCAGATTTCTGCATCAAATCTGCTCTGGCATGCAACAAAATGCTTAGATCTTGCTCTTTTTTAACTCGTTGCTCACTAATTTTTTCTATTTGCTCTTCAAGCCAGCTCATGAACCCTGGCTTAGATCTTTGGGCCTTTTCTCTGAGCTCCCCGCGTAAATCCCGATTTTCATCATCTAAATCGTGCAGTTCTTTTTGAATGCGGCTGATTTCATGATCGATCTTAGGCAGCTCGCTGATACGTTTTTTAACGGCGTTTTCCACCAGACGCACGAAGATATCATTGTCTCTGAAATAGGCTTTGATACGGTCTATAACGACCTTTTCAATTTCATCGCAGCGAAAATTCGGACCTGGTCCCTTGCAATAATAATAGTAATACTGGCGATCTTTGGCTGGGCCACCATAGTAGCTAGAGCCATCTTCAAACTGCAAAATATGACTGAGCAAATAAATTCGCCCATCTTTACCGCTGCGTTTGCGCTTAGCGTAGGTATCAGCTAGTTTTTCTTCCACTTTATCCAACAGCTTCTCTTCAATCAAGGGTCCATGAGGGAGGGCTACAACCTGAAAACGCTTTGTTTCAGGAAGCTCTCCGGGGTCTTTGTGTTCATTGTCTTTATTAGCATGCCACAAACCTCGATAGCGCCATTTGGCATTTTCGATGATGGTATCTATCACGTGCGCGGTCAATTCCCGGCCTTTCTTGCCGGTAAGCCCTAGCTTCCTTGCTTCAGCTAGGACCTTGTGCTTACTGGAGAACTTCAAAAATAGCTTAAGAATTTGCTCTACTTTTAAAAGTTCATCCTCATTTACTAAAAAATGTCCTGCGCGCTCTGGATCACGGCCAAGTCCAAGAATCTCAGCAGCACCGTTAATTTTGCCATCTTTGAGCAAGCGATTGAGCGCGTTTTCTTTGACTCGCTGGCTCGTCATCTCGCGTTCAAACTGAGCCAGGGCCACCAAAATAATTACCATTACCCGGCCAATGGGGCTCGATGTATCAAGGTCTAAACCAATAATTACCAAATCAACTTGATGGGCTTCGCAATGAGCAACCAATTCCAGAAAATCTATCACGCTACGACTGATCCGACTGAGTTCTGATGCAACGATAAAATCTATAATGTTGCTGCCCACCAGATCCCACATTTTCTGATAACCAGGCCGATTGGTGTTTTTACCAGAGAAGCCTTCATCACTGATATGTTCTAGAATTTGATAATCGCCTTTGCCCTTTGAATTCAAAAAATGGACATGGTCCAGGCACCTACTTCTTTGTGCCTCTGGAGATGCATCTTCGCGCCGATTACCATCTTTATTGAAAGCCTGATCGTAGGTGCTTACGCGGCCATACGAGATTCCTCTTTTTACTTTTTTATTGCTTGACTGAGCTTGGGAGCGGAATTGCATAAACTGCCTCGATGTAATCGGCCATAGTGTCTAGCATCTTTTGAGACGAATCAGCACATGCGGGATAAATGATTTTAATACCGCACGATTGGAGGTCAAACTTGTTGATTGTTTTAGCCAGCCGCTTTTTTCGCAGCTTTTTTTGGTAGCGTAAGACTCGGTTCTTATTTGCACAATCCTTGCAGGTGCTCTGAAGTCGCGCAGTACCGGATTTATCTAAGCCTTTTAGATGAAAAAAAGCCTGTGACTTGGCCTGATAGCAGCCAGTACAGGTTTTTACCGTGTCACCCATGAAATACAAAGCCGCTTAGTTTAGGATTAACACGGATCACGCTGCTTTTACCCGTAGTATTGCTGGTAGATTCCACCAAAACCCAGCCACACTCCTCCAAACGTGCAATCGCTCGGTCAAGTTTTTCCGGAGTATCGAGCCATGACCAGTGACGCCGATAAATCGACCGCAAACTATCGCCATCTTTGACTGCTCCGCTTTTGATCTTCTTCGCAAGCAATAAAGCTCCTTTTTGCGGAACCGATAGTGTTTCTTGATATAACTTTTGAGCATGAAGCTCGAGATAATGAGCCCAATTGATAGCCATTATTGTGCTTTCGACGCCAACTTCGGTAAAATCACGCCCTTGTGATAAAACCTCGATAAGCTCAAAGAGCAAGCTTAGAGATGGGACGAGAGAGCGATATTTCGAAAGATGAGATTCTAAATCCTCCGATTCTATCTCACCAGATCTAAGCTTGAGCTCTAGTTTATTGCGCCAATCGGTAAAAATATCTTGTGCTTCCAAAGAATAGCGAATACCAAATTTTGCCCGAGGATAGAGCGCAAGAATAGTGCTGGCCTTGGCAAAAATATCGGCTAAAGCTTGGTGTTCTGCGGAGTTTGGTTTTCGATCAATATTTTTAAAATACTTGGGAGTATCGGGGAACACGAGGATTTGAAAACGCTGTAACAGACCGTCAGGGCGAACAAAGACTATCTAATTTTGATGGCTGAATTCCGCCAAAAATAGACAAGCAAAGATTTGGCACATGAAGCGTCCCGCGGCCGATACGGTCGACGGTAAAAGAGCCATTGCCGTTCCATGACTCAAGATAAAATTCACGATCGCCTTCACGACGATTAAGCGATGCGCCCCACCCAGCAAGTTCATCGCGCAAAAGCAAAACACCATTCGGATTTTCCTTGAGAATCACACCAAGCTTCTCAACCGTGCTGTCGTTAACAATAAAACGCTTATGATTACAAGATTGATCTTCAAGTTTTGCACGTAGGCTCTGCATTTGAGCTTGTATTTCATCGATTTCTGCTGGTGATTTTTGATCACGGGCAGCCTTCTTGATAGCTTCTTTCAGCCCGTCGATTTGAGATTTAATGCTCTCCGAATTGACGTCTGATTTAATAAAATCGACCTCATATTGTGCACTCGCTTTTTCGGCGAGAGCTCTCACAAAAGACGTCGCTTCTAAAATTGCTGGTGATTTAAATAGCCCAGGCCGAGCAATAATGGCCCCCCAGAGATTGGGCACCACCGACCAACTATCTTCTTGCTTCGGATAAATTGCGACTTGCCGTCCCACAACCGATGCAAAAGCAACCAGGCAAGGTGCCGCAAAAAAATCCGGCGGCACCTGCATGCGCTCAGCTGCATCACTCACCCAATGGCACATTACCGATGGAATGGCGCTTAGATCAAGCTCAGGAACTTTTATGGATTCGCTTGCTGGGCTAACAATCTCTCCCCATTTTGGCACATAGCGGCTAATGCTGTGAGCGATTGCTTGTACCTCGTTTTGCTCGAGCGCAGGACTACATATCGTTCGGTTCATGACACAAAGAACCTGGCTTATCATCTCTTCATTACAATCTTCCCGGCGCATGACACCGGCTATACGAGCAAGCAAGTCATTGCGCTGACCTTCAGGAATAGTATTGCCCAAAACCATTGGCTTGTTGGATGCCCTTTGGGTTTCAATAAGATTAAGTAAAGACAAAGAAACCGGGCTTGGGTCGTTATTTTCCTGAGAAAGCCACGAATACGATAAACCAGAGTGGTGAAGACTTCCGGGCCCAACGACAAAGCCGCCCTCGGCACGCACATCAACGCCAGGCAAAATACCGACTCTGCTCTTGACTTGATGCCCCGCTGCAGCAAAAAAAAGATGAAAACCGCCGCCTGTTTTAGAAATAAGAGCAGTCTGAGCAGAATGCTGTTTTTCCCAATTGCGAAAAGCTTCTACTCCGCCATGACGCTCGTCCAAATCAATGACAATGAGATTAGAGACATTCCCCGTCGCGATGCCGATGTTGGCTTTTGGCCAATTATCCCACCAACTTTTTATTATTTTCAAGTCAGTCGATGCCGCATGAACCCCACCTGCTATACGCGGATGCTTGCCAGGGCTTGAGCATTTATATCCACAACTGCAGCTACCTTGAGCTGGGGTATGCAGCGGTAGTATTGGCCATCCTCGTTTTGCATAATTAATCGCGATTTCAAGCAATTGAAGCATCATGATCTCCCCCAAACAAAATATCACTCAATACTAAAAATATCACTCAAGCATATTGATAAGCAATTTGTATTCATAAAAATCATTTGGTGCTATAAAATGGAGAGAGCCGGAGGCGGGAATGAACAGCGATTTTATGGTGAATTTTGGCAATATTATTAAGCGGTCACGACAAAAGCTGGGTATGACCCAAGCTGAACTAGGCCAAAAGGTTGAAAGACCCCAATCATCAATCGCACGCTTGGAGTCTGGTCAGCTGGGTGATACTCACTTTGGCTTTATTCTTGATTTGGCAAAGGCATTAGAAATGCCCGCTGAAAATCTAGTTGCAGCAGCCTTTGGCAGAGACATGCAGATTGCCGGGAAAAAAGCGAT
>JBPOIV010000238.1:0-2324 GCA_052034245.1 Myxococcota bacterium | reverse complement strand
ATGTTTGAAGACCAACTCTTTTTAAATGCTGACTCGAGTTTTCATTGGATAGTGTGGCTGCGCAATAATCAGCTAGGACAAAGTATCGTCCCCCTATTTCAAAACAATGTTATAAATTTTCGCTACTTTATTATGCAAGCACACAAAAATTCGCAGTTTAATTTTGTTAATGCGATTGCCAAGGAAAAACTATTAAGCCTGTTTGAAATATATAATAATTCATTATCTTTACCTAAGTTAGAACAATGGAATTATAAAAATGTCAGAGCTTGGCTTTTTGTGCATGGGCTTGAGCATTTGGAACCAGCTATTGCAAAGGCCACAAAGAAAAGAGGAAGCAGATTCTTAGCCTTCCTTTATTTTTTGAAAATCGATTCTCGTAACGCCGCTTCGCAAATGCCATGGCTCGGCCACGTGATGAATGATTGTTTGGAAAAAGAGTACGATATAAAAGCTATTGCGGAACTCTATGCGGAACAACCATGGCATAAAAGGCTTATGAACAATGCTTTTTATTTTATTTCTGTCTTTAAGAAATTGGGACTTGAAAAGGCCTATGTGGAATTTTTTAATCAGAAAATTTTCTCTTTTGGCACGCTTTTAAAACTGAGCGAAGATGAAATCGCTGAATATGCTCTTATCGAAGAAACGGCAAAACTAAAAAGCTTTATTGAACAAAAGACTAGCCCGCTCTGAGCAATTAAGTTCGTGAAAACTGCCGGACAAGGCTATTTTTAAGGATTATTATTGCGCTCATTTCTATTCAAGTTCTGATGAGCTTTGTGAGGGTATCTTTCGTATCCACAAGCAGTAAAGAGGGAAAATTATGAGTATAACGTTTAGCGATATTAAAGCTCCTCCCGGACAAACCATGAGCATGAGTAATGGCAAACTCACCGTCCCGGACAATCCAATTATTCCCTATATCGAAGGTGATGGCACCGGGCCTGATATTTGGCGCGCAAGTCAGATGGTTTTTGATCACGCTGTAAAAAATGCTTATCAAGGCAAAAGAAAAATTTCTTGGTTCGAGGTCTTTGCTGGTGAAAAAGCATTCCGACGTTTCAATAATTGGCTACCCGATGATACACTCACTGCTTTTAAGCATTTTCTTGTCGGCATCAAAGGCCCCCTTACCACGCCCGTTGGCGGGGGTATTCGCTCACTCAATGTCGCACTGCGTCAAATCCTTGATTTATATGTTTGCCTTCGTCCCGTATGTTGGTTTCATGGCGTTCCTTCGCCAGTAAAATCGCCTGAATCAGTTGACATGGTAATATTTCGCGAAAATAGCGAAGACATTTATGCTGGCATTGAATTCAAAGCGGAAAGCAAAGAAGCACAGCAAGTTATTGCCTTTTTAAGCGAGACCATGAAGGTCAATAAAATTCGCTTTCCAGCCACGAGCGGCATTGGTATCAAACCGGTTTCAAGAGAAGGGAGCGAACGGCTCATGCGTGCTGCTCTTGAAAATGCGGTCAAGGAAAAGCGTAAAAGTGTCACTATTGTCCACAAGGGTAATATTATGAAATTTACCGAAGGGGCATTTAGAGATTGGTGCTACGGCGTAGCTTTGAAAGAATATCGTGAGCACGTCGTGAGTGAACGCGAAAGCTGGATTCTTTCCAACAAAGATCAAAATTCAAATCTCTCCATTGAGGACAATGCCAAAGCGATTGAGCCGGGATTTGATTTGATGACATCGGAGCAACAGCAAAAAATAATTCAAGAAGTAAAAAATACTATCGATAGCATTTATAAAACTCACGGGGACAAACGTTGGCAAAATAAACTCCTAATTAAAGATGCAATTGCCGACATTGCCTTACAACAAGTGCTAACGCGTCCGAAAGATTTCGATGTCATTGCCACTCTCAACCTCAATGGTGATTATTTGAGTGATGCCCTCGCTGCCCAAGTAGGAGGTATTGGTATCGCGCCGGGCGGCAATATTAACTACCAAACCGGGCATGCAATTTTTGAAGCTACGCACGGTACTGCTCCGAAATATGCGAATCTCGATAAAGTAAATCCTGGGTCCGTAATTTTGTCAGGCGAAATGATGCTTCGCTATATGGGCTGGCATGAAGCAGCTGATCTAATTATTAAAGCGATGAATAATACCATCGCCAAAAAACAAGTGACCTATGATTTTCATCGCATGATGCCGGGAGCAACGCTGGTGAAATGTTCGGAGTTTGCAAAGGCGCTGTGCGATAACATGTAGTAGGTTTTCGAATATTCTAAGATGCCAAAAGCTCCCTAAAGATTTTGGCATTTTTTAGAAACTATAAAACTTTTATTCGTCGTGAGACGCGCCGCCA
>JBPOIV010000163.1:0-2691 GCA_052034245.1 Myxococcota bacterium | reverse complement strand
CAGTGATAAAGTGCTAGGTCATAATGAATAACTTATTTATTGCTGGATTTTTTTATGCATCAAATCATTAAATTGTCATCTTTAATACTTGTTTTTATTGGCTTTTTTACCACTAGTCTTTTTGCCAAGGATACCCTGCAATCGACGACATGGAAAGGCTTTTTATATAATCAGCATAATCGAAATGTTGCGCAAATTATTATTCATTTTAGCAAAACTCTAGGCTCAACTTCGGGAAGCTATTATCAAATTTTTGAGTTAACACCGAGGCAGAAAGACCTTAGTGCTACCAAGGAATTTATTAAGACTAAAGTTTTGGGACTCCCTGAAAATGAGAATAAATATACTAAAGTGCTCGAACCGCTCACGGATAAACTAAGGCTTTCATGGGATATGGAAGGTGACAACAAAGTTAGGATTAGATTCTATGATGTTGATTATAAGTACCTTGTTTTTAAGGGCGAGCCCATCCTGACCATTGTTGTTGATGTGCCTCATATTAGCAAAAACAGAATTTATGATCCTGAAATGGAGAGCAGGTCATGGAATGAAAGTAATTTTTTGTTAGGTGGAGGAAAGTTGCAGGAATTGGGTGCTGATGGCTTCTCTCTTACGATGGAAAATTGAAATGATCACTCACCAGTAAACCAATACTATTTTTCCAGGTTTTTACCACGAAATCCTTCTTCATTGAGGCCAATTCCTGAAAGTTTTAGCCTCAAGCATTCTTGTACAAGATAAACAGTTTTATGCGCGGCCTCTTCATAGCTAAGACCATGAGGAGGCCGAATATTTGAAATGACATTGCGCTCTGCATCGCGCCGCCCGTGCACGGGCTTATAGGTCAAATAGATGCCGAGGCTGTCAGGGGCTGAAAGCCCCGGGCGCTCTCCTACGATTATGAGCGCAATCCTAGGGCGAAGTATTTCGCCGATTTCATCGATAAGTGCAACGCGTGCGTTTTGAATTAAAAATACCTTTTTATAACTATGTATCCCGGCAGATGCGAAGTTTTGTATGAGCAAAGTCAGCAACGCATCTAAATGCTTCTCTAAGGCCAAACTTGAAAGTCCATTGGTAGCAACTATCACTAATTCTGCTGCATCAAGCTTTAGCCTCTTTAATGCTTTTTTCGACGAGTCATGCAGTAGGCGTCCAAGATCGGGTCGTGCTAAATATTCTTCGCGGTTTTTAGCCTGGGAACAAAGCTCAAGATATTCAAGGCCCAAAGTATCGAAACTCGGTGCATGAAGGGTGGGATCCCATGCTTGCATAACAGCATCTGTTGCACCGGCGTGGTCGTAAGAGAATTTCAGCCATTCTTTTGTCGATAGTCCATGACCAACATTGCCAAGGCCCACACGTGCCTGGCTATAGCGACGCAGTTCATCAAAATTCATCTTTCACCATGGCAAGTAATTTAGTTGCGGTATCTTTTATGCTGAGCCTTTCATCCATAATATGCATGTCTTTGAGCCACTGCAAAAATTCAGGAGCGGGCTTAAGGCCTAAGGTAGATCGAAGATAGAGCGCATCATGAAATGAGGTGCTTTGGTAGTTAAGCATTATATCGTCGCCACCCGGCACACCCATGATAAAAGAGCAGCCTGCTACACCGAGCAGGGTGAGCAAAACATCCATGTCGTTTTGATCGGCTTTCGCGTGATTGGTGTAGCAAATATCGCAGCCCATCGGCACACCGAGAAGTTTTGCGCAAAAATGGTCTTCAAGCCCTGCGCGAATAATTTCTTTGCCATCAAAAAGATATTCAGGGCCAATAAAACCCACCACCGAGTTAACAATAAAAGGCGAAAATTCCCTCGCCACTGCATAAGCACGCGCTTCACAACTTTGTGCATCGAGCCCATGATGTCCCTTCGCAGAAAGCGCAGTTCCTTGGCCGGTTTCAAAGTACATGAGATTATTGCCGATGCTGCCGCGCTTTAATTCAAGCGCCATCTCCTGAGCATCTTTCAGCATGGCGAGGTTAATGCCAAAATTTTTATTGGTTATTTCGGTTCCTCCTATTGATTGAAATACTAAATCCACCGGTGCGCCTTTTTTCATGAGTTCCATTTGTAGGCTCAGATGCGCAAGCACTGATGATTGCGTGGGAATCGCGAGTTTTTCTCGAAGCTCATTCACGAGGCACAGTAAATTATGCACGGTAGTGGGATTATCGAGAGCAGGATTAATACCAATAACCGCATCACCGGCACCAAGCATAAGCCCATCAACAATGCTTAAAGCAATGCCCATTTTGTCGTCAGTGGGATGATTTGGCTGCAGTCGAACACCTAAGTGGCCTCGTAGTCCCATGGTGTTACGAAATTTAGTTATGACTTCGCACTTTTTAGCAATGGCAATGAGGTCCTGATTGCGCATAATTTTTGAACTGGCCGCAACCATTTCAGGCGTGAGTGCCCAGCGAATGGCAGCAAGTTCAGGGCCACTCGTCTCATAAAGCAGCAACCAATCACGGAAAGAACCAACAGTATGATGGGCAATGGCCTTAAAAGATTCGCTATCAAATTGTTTTTGTATAAGACGCGTTACTTCATCACTTGAAGCATCAATTATGTCGTGATTTAAAAATTCTTTGAGCTCCACGTCGGCAAGACACATTTGCGCAGCGACACGTTCGCTTTGTGATGCGGCATCAATGCCCGCTAAGCGATCGGCAGAGCGAGA
>JBPOIV010000159.1:0-2795 GCA_052034245.1 Myxococcota bacterium | reverse complement strand
ATGACTCGGCGCCAACCGACTTTTTTCTCTGCAAAGATATACCACTACCTCGTGACCATAACCCACAATGGTTGCAAGGGGCATACCGGGCAGATGGCCAGTCGGATAGCTTGATGCTGTATTAATATCGCCATGAGCATCAACCCAAATCAAGCCAAGTTTTTTTCCTTGATTTTTTAAATGTGCTGCTACGCCACTAATGCTTCCGATAGCAATTGAATGATCGCCGCCTAAAAAGAGGGGCAGGTGGCCTTCATCGAGCGAACGTACCGTTGCTTGCATAAGGCTTTGGCAAAGCTCCAAAATGGGCATCAAATATTTTTTTTGTTCCTGCTCAACACTAATATTTTCTCGTACCGGAACGGGAATATCGCCGCGATCGATAACATGAAAGCCCAAGTTTTCTAAACGCGCTCGAAGTCCGGCCATGCGTATAGCGGCGGGTCCCATGCATGCGCCTCGGATTTGTCCTCCGCCTAAATCGAAAGGAACACCAATTAGCTCAATTATTTTTTTCATGATGGTCACGCATTCAGGCTTTCGTGTATTTCACTCTGTATGTCTGCTTTCGGAACTTTTTGGTTTATTTTATGATTTTTTATAGATGATCGTTCTTTTAAAATAACATGGGTAGGACTTTGAGCATTCTCGTCGACATGTGCAGTAAAAGTCTTTTTATCATCGCGACAAATAAATTGCATAACATGCCGGCCTGCAGTGGCGGCACGAATGAGCCCGCCTGTGGTAGCCCACACGCCAGAGAAATAAAAGTTCTTTAAGCCTACTAGCCCTGGTCCATGACGCTTTACTTCTTCCTCGAGACTTTCACCACTTTCGACAAAGGGCTGCCATCCGAGTACTGAGCCATCGTAGTTAGAGGTATAGCGAACTTGTGTCAGAGGAGTCGTTATGTCGCGAATGATAATTGCATCTTTGAGGCCGGGAATTTTTTGGTCGAGAAAATCAATTAAAAGTTCAGCCGTTTTTTTCTTCAAGGCGTGATAGTTTTGTCCTCGACGAACGGGCAAAGTATGGATTTCTTGCCCACGACTTTTCCGAGAGACTTGCTCGTCTCCTTCGACTTGTTCGCGCCAAGGACCAATATCGCAAAAATAGCTCAAATAAATCATTGCCTGATTTTTAGGCGCAAGTTCCGGATAAAGGGCGCTGCGAAATTGCACATTTATACTCGGATGTCGAATACCAGGCAGAAGAGCCGCCAGTTCCTTTTCGATCAGATAGGTTGTACAATATTCGCCGTTAGGAAAATCCTTTTTCAGGCCAAGAAAGAGCGTGAAATAACCAGGAAAAATCATTTCCGGCTTATGAATACTGTCGGTGTAGAGCTTTTTGTACGTGTCATTTAAATAGCGGCCCTCAAGCATCTTCATGACGGCGGAATAACCATCGCACGCAGCAACGACAATGTCAGCAAAATATTCGCGTCCATCAGTGAGACGAACGCCAATTGCCGTATCGTCCTTCACTAAGATTTTTTCGACTTTGCTGTTATAGCTTATTCTTCCCCCTAAACTAAAAAAGCGTTTTTCAATGGATTTTGCGAGGCCCAAAGAGCCGCCTTCAGGCACACCCGCAGAGTGTGTGGCATGTGCTGCAAGCTGAAAATAAAAAGGCAAAACCGGAAAGTTTGGGTGCTTCTCATAAAGAATAAAATTGAAGGCTTCTCTTAGTAGGGGATCTTTAAAGCGTGCCGAATAATCGGTCATCTTCGTACTGATGGTTTTTCGGATGAGATTAAAATAGGGGATGAAGGAAGCAAGCATGCGCCAGCGTTCCATTGGGCGCATAAGCCCCACCGGCCTCAGGAAGGGATAGACTTTTAAGCATTTGATGAATTGACGTAGACCTTGGCAAAACTCTTCGATCATTTTTGCGTCGCTGGGAGCGACTTCTTTCAAATGCTTTTCCAAACGATCCGGATCAGAATAAAACCGTACCGAACGTCCATCACTTAAGGTCACAATATTAAAAATTTCGGGATGTCGCACGACTTTCCCGTCGAGGCCTCCGATCTCGCGCCATATTTGATGCATTTCATTGCCCGGCCCGCTTCCTAAAAGCCAGCTGATGCACCAATCAAAAGTAAAATCTCCGCGCTCCCACGAGGTACAACAGCCGCCAGGCAATTCATGCATTTCCAAAATATGCGTCTGATAAGAATTCATTTGGGCATAACATCCCGTCGATAATCCGCCTAATCCGCCGCCAATAATAAGCATGCTCTCGCGTGGCCTCTTTGCCTGCGACATTATTAAACTCCCTAGTGATTATTTTTCAGCCAAGCTCTGGATCAAGTTCGGGCAGCCGGCCTAATTGCTGGTTGTCCCAAATTTTTTGGTTATTGCTTTCTGAACTTTTAAATTCTTTAGCTAATTCCTTACATAAGAACTGCGCAACATAGCGTCCCGACATCGCAGCTCTTGGAAGGCCTCCACCCAATACCCATTGACCACAAAGATAAAAATTCTTTAAACCAGGCAACTGCATAGTATTTTTATCAAATAAACGTTCCGCCAATTCTTCTGCTTCGGTAAATGCTTTGAAACCAAAAATACTACCTTTGAAATTACCGGTATATCGCTTGGTAGTCGCCGGGGTTGCTACTTCTACTACTTCAATTTTTTCGCGTATTTCTGGGTGGCGTTGCTCTAAAAATCGAATAATAAATTCACTAATTTCGCGTTTTTTTTGTCGGTAATTATTCTTGTCTTCATTGCGTAAATTTTGCCAAAAATCGAAGTCACTAAAATAGGTGCAATGAATGATCGAATGAC
>JBPOIV010000203.1:0-28085 GCA_052034245.1 Myxococcota bacterium | reverse complement strand
CCATAAGAAAGACCCACGAGTTGGGTCTTTTTTGTTTTTTGCAATCGCACCGCCAACACAGCGCTATTGATAGCACATTACAATCATAAGGGTTTGAACGCCGTGCTTACGGCTTTTTTGGGCTTCTTGTAGAACGTAGGGCTTTTAAAATTGTAATGACTCTTTAGCGGCTTCCAACTCATTTCTCATTTGTTCGAGTCGGTCAGTGTAAGCTTCTAAGCCATTTTCATTTTCAATTGTTTTTTCAATGGCCAAGGCAAGCATTTGCAACTCCTCGACCTTGCCTTCGATTTCACTTTTTTGGCTAGGTGAAATCTGCTGTAATCCATCAAAAAATAGCTTAAATTTTATGATTTCGGATTCCAGATTTAACAATTCATCAGTGATGCTGTTATTCATGGCAAAAAGTGAATGTCCAGAGTGTAGAATAATTACTAAAAGAAAAAGTTTTAATGTTTTCATATGTACTCCAAGTCTTATTTATTAGTTATTAATAGTGTCAATATTTAATCTTGTAAATGCATATAATAATTTATCGTCATGAATTTTTAATGCCGTTTTACGAGCTTTCTAGAGCTTTATTATGAAGAGAACTTATTAATAGCGAAGAGATTCTTCTAGCTTCCTGGTCAAACCCGGAATGACTATTTTTTATTATGTTTGTAAGAACGCGGGTTTAGGATTCTTAACTCCCCAAGGATGAAAAAATGTTGCTTCCATCCTATTCCCTACGCGTCAGTGTGCTTGAGCAATGCCAGCTTCGCTGCGCTTATTGCGATCCTCCCCGAGGAAAAGATAAAAAGCGACGGCTTTCCATCGCAGATTATGAGAAAGCGGCCAAGGTATTTTCTCGTCTCCCGCTCGATAAAATCCGTTTTACGGGCGGCGAGCCTTTGCTGAGAAAAGAACTCCCCCAGATTATTTCTTGTTTTCACGAGACACTACCCAAGCTAAAACTTTGTCTCACGACGAATGGCCTTCGCTTTGGACAAATGGCGCATGAACTCAAGCAAGCTGGTTTGAGCCAGGTGACCTTTCACCTCGATACTTTGAAAGAAGAGCGCTACCAGGCCTTAATGGGCGAGGGCAGTGTTCGTGCCCTAATTGACGCTTTAGAAGCGGCTCAAAATTTGAGCTTTGTTATCAAAATAAATATGGTGGTGCAAAAAAATCTTAATGACGACGAGCTCATTGATTTTCTTGATTTTTCTCAACGCTACAATGTTGAAGTTCGTTTTATTGAAATGATGAATACGGGCTCTGCCGCGTATTTTGTGAGGAAGCATTTTATAAGTGGCGAAGAGATTTTAAGGAAAATTACGAGCCAAGAAATAATAGAAAAAAAGACACGCACGCAAGAGAGCGACCCGGCAGAAAAGCATTATGCGAAGAAACGCCAATGCTATTTTGGATTGATCGCATCAGATACCCGTAGTTTTTGTAAAGATTGCAATCGTTTACGATTAAATGCCGACGGGAAAGTATTGACCTGTCTTTACGACCCTTTTGCCGAGCACTTGGATTTCTCACAAAGTGATGAAGAATTATTTTCGCAATTACTTAAAAAAATAGGAAGAAAAGAGTCTTTTCATCCAAGCCTCATCAGGCCAAAGCGTCGTCTTTTCTCGATGTCGGAGGGTGGGGGCTGACAATAAATTGGATCTGTTTTGTGGAATGAAAGCGCGTGGCCATTTGCTAGCCAAACAACGACACAAAACTAATGAGGTCAGTGTATGTTCAATAAAAAATTTTTAAGCAGTACCTTGGTTGCCCTTGCTTTTTCCTTGGGCGCTAATGCTGGCGGCGATTATGCACAACAAAATCAATGTGGCCCTGCGGAGCAAGGGGCAGAACAAAAGGAATGCGACAGTGCACAAGAAGGCCAATGGCGACAAGATGATGCGACCGTAGCACTGCCTGGCCATGATCCAGTGCCGGTAACTACCGTTGAAGTTAGCGCTCCTCGGACTCAATGGAATGCTAGCCAAGATGGCGCTTGGCAACAACAATTCGAAGAAATCAATCTGCAAGAACAACAATCTTCTCAAAGAGGATTTGAATGCGGAGCAATAAACCAACAAGGTCAAGATTTTGAAGTGTTATCAGAAGGCGCTAATCTTACTAAGCGTTTTAAAACTCAAGGTCTAAACAATGTGCACGCAGTGAAAGCGACTATTGGTGGACACCTCAAAAGGAAGACTTGTGGTCAGGAAGGGTTTTCGAATAGCAAATTTGAAAACTCTAAAATGGCGCACGCAAGCTTTGATAAGCCTGTGACCAACATTATTTGGCTCGATGGCGATATGAATAACCCTACATTCCATGCGCATGTTAGTCATAGTAGGCTAAGCGGTAAAATCCGTGGTGCTGAATTTCTGGGCGGCATGTCGCATGTTAACTTTAGCAGCGCCTCCTTTTTTAAGCATGGTCATATTCACAATGTCACCACCAAGAAGACTATTTTTGCCGGACGCATTGATCATATTGATTTTGCTGGTGTTAACCTTGATTATGCCGACTTCTCCCAAGTTATCTTCGGTCAGCACGTAAGTTTCCAAGGAGCCACAATAGGCCGCCATGTGAATTTTGCAGGCGCACAAGTTGAAGTTATTATCGAAGGAGAAAAACGTCTCCTCCCTATGACGGAAGAAATAGCCGCTCGCTTTGTAGCAGGATGCCATGGCGCAGCAGATGTCGCTAGCTTCTTTGCTATGCAAGGCTTTACTTTCGTCAAAAACGGCGCTGAATTTGCTTTCGGTCTTGTGGGTGGAATGGTCGATGCGGCCCACACCCTCGGTCATAATACCTTTGGGGCTTTTAAGGTTTTCGCCGGTGGACTTGTAGATCAAGCACACACAATTCACGCGAGATTTGATAGTGATAGCGACAGCGAAAGCAGCAGCGACGCAGAAAGCAATGTTGTAGTTGCGACCGATTGCCATCAATAAATTATGAGCCTTTAGTTCATTGTTTCAAGCCCCTTAGTTGGGGCTTTTTTTATAGTCAATAATGCGTAGCTGTGGGCTTATGCGTCCTTGCCATTCATTCTTTTCCACTACTGCCAAAACATCCAAAGCCTCAGTCGCCAATTCATCGTCGATATCTGTGCGAAAAGCGATAAACGAAGCAAAGCCTTGTTTGTTTTCAAGTTCACCTTTTAAGTGACCCCCGTCGAGCTTTCGTAAGTTGCGCATAAAACAACGATTGATACGCATAATCGGTGAAGGATTGGCGGCGCCGAAGGGCTCAAGTTTAGCAAGCTCATCGACAAGATTAAGATTGAGCAGCGATAGATCGAGTTCTGCGTCGTAGCTGATTTTTTTTTGAAAAATTTCTTTTTTTAGCTTTGCCTGCATGGTCGCGAGCAAATGCTCACGAAAGACATCAACGCCTTCACTCCCTAAGGTGAGCCCAATAGCGTGAGCGTGGCCGCCAAAGCCTGCGAGACTAGTGCTTGAGCAATGCACCATATCGTGTAGATCAATGCCCGAAATACTGCGACCTGAGCCTTTGCCTTTTTCGCCGATAATGATCGCTGGTCGATGAAAGCGCTCGGCAATGCGGCTCGCCACAATACCGACCACACCAGGGTGCCATGATTCATTATGAAGCACGAGGGCAAAGAGCTCGTGATGATCAGGCCATGATTCGATGATGGCGATGGCTTCTTTGACCGTATCCTGCTCGATATTTCGTCGCTCTTCGTTTGTCGCATCGAGTTCTGAGGCCAGCTTCATCGCAATGACGGGGTCTTCGTGGTTGAGTAAATCCAAAGCGACGGTGGCATCTTCGAGGCGTCCGGCAGCATTGATGCGAGGGCCGAGATGAAAACCAAGATTGGTGGAAGAAATTTTTTTCTGATCGACACGTGCTGCATCAAGCAAAGCTTTAAGACCTATACGTTGCCCTTTTTTAATGGTGTCGAGGCCAGCTTTCACAAGGATGCGATTATTTTTTAAAAGCGGCACCACATCGGCTACGGTGGCTAGTGCTACTAAATCGAGTAAGATTTTTAAATCAGGCTCTTCGCTGCTAAAAAAATTCTCTTCCCGCAATGCTCGTCGAAGTGCTAGGCAGAGAAAGAAACATAAGCCCGCTGCACAAAGATAATCAGCTTCAGAGCGACAATCAGGACGTTTTGGATTTACAACAGCTATAGCCTTAGGCAAAGTCTCGCCTACTTGATGGTGATCGACAACGATGACATCGAGCCCCAAGCTCACAGCATATTCGATAGGATCATGCGCCAAAATGCCGCAATCCGCCGTGATAATAAGTTTTGCCCCACGTTGATAGAGACGATTTACGCCGGCAAGACTCAGGCCATAGCCCTCCTGCATACGATTGGGGAGCGTACTTTTGAAGGAGGCACCGATCATACCAAAAAATTGACTCAATATCGCTGTAGAGCAAACACCGTCGACATCGTAATCGCCAAAGAGCCCAATGGTCTCTTTATTTTGTATCGCTTTAACGATTCTCTTCACCGCTTTATCCATATCGATGAAAGAGGAAGGATCGAGCAAATTTTTAAGCCTCGGATCAAGAAAAAAGGCAGCATCCTCGACATTGGCAATAGTTCGTGCAGAGAGAAGATCGGCAAGGAGGGGGCTGATGTTGAGCGTGCGACATAATTGTTCTTTGAGTTCTACATTTTTTTGACGTAAGACCCAGATTTTTTCTTGCTGCATTTTTTGTTCGCTTATTTTTTTACTTTTAGGCCATACTTGTTGCAGAAGAATCCAAAAATGGCCAGACGAGCCGAGGTTTGAACTTCAGGTAATCGCAAGAAAGCATCATGTAGGTAATGCCATTTCTTTCGCCCTCAAAAGCGTAGCGAAAAGATTTCTCGCCGTGCAAATGTCCATACACACAAATTTTTACCGGATATTTTTCCAGTAAATCAGCAAACTTAGTATTTTCTTGGCGCACGGTGAAGGGTGGGTAATGAATGGCCGCAATAATAGGTTTTCCTTGGGCAATACTCACGGCTTTATCGAGGCTCATTTTTAAGCGTTCAAGCTCACGCAAATAAATTTTTTCGTCGTGCTCGGTATAATCAAAGGAGCCGGGCGCAGTCCAGCAGCGAGAACCAGCAATGACAACAGGGCCAAGATCATAAGCATCATTTTGCAGAGCAACGCAGGAAGGATGAAGGGCTGCGCGAAGTTTGCCGATAGCGCTCCACCATAAATCGTGGTTGCCTTTAACGAGAATTTTTAGGCCTGGGCGCGCTGCGATCCAATCAAGATCAAGCTTTGCTTCTTCAAGTTTCATCGCCCATGACAGATCGCCAGGGCAAAGCACAACATCATCCTCACCAACCATGGCATCCCAATGCTTGGCCATGGTGTCGGCGTGATTGAGCCAATGAGCGCCAAAGATATCCATGGGCTTATTGCTTGAAAAAGACAGGTGTAAATCGCTCAAACCAAAAACTTTCATGAATCTACCCAGAGACAAAGTATATAAAATGGCACCATCAATCGCATCAACCATTACACCATTTTTGCTGTAAGGGCGAGACTATAGGGCAAGGGCAAAAACATTCAAGCCTTAAAAGTCTCTAGGCAATGGTCTTCTTATATCTATATTTTGATTGCGAACAGATTACCAGTAATGGATTTTTATCGAGCAGTTTAATGCTACTATAGTATATTATTTAATCTTGGCTGTTTTTAGGCAGGCAAGGCAATCAAAGGCGCATGGTACGCTGCCTGCAAGAATTAGAGATATCCCGCACGGCTATGCAAACAAAAGAAGGGGGCCCTGCTGGCAAAGTATATAAAATGAGTTATCGAAGCGCCTGATGAAAAATAATGAAAATTGGGCTCCTTTCAATGACACAAGCAAAAGCATTCAACCTCAAATACCTTCCAAGCTTAGTTCCCTTCAATGTCGATTGGTCGACCTATTTTGGCAATGAATTACCCGTTGATCTTGAAATCGGCTGTGGCCGTCCTCATTTTTTCTTCGATCGTGCTTTGCACCATCCTGAGCGAAATATTGTTGGCGTTGAATGGAAGTACGAGTTCATGGCGCAAGCTCAACGCCGCATTGGGCGCGAAGGCATAAAAAATGCAGCGGCATTTCATGGTAACGCCTGGTTGTTGGTGCCTTTGCTTTTTAAAGAAAATTCTCTTTCCCAAGTTTTTGTCAATTTCCCCGACCCTTGGTGGAAAGTGCGTCACAAAAAACGCTTGGTCTTAAATGATGTTTTTCTTGATGCCTTAAAGCGCTGCATGGTCAAAGAAGGCACTATTTTATTGCAAACCGATGTTTTGGAGCTGTTTGAATTCTATTGCTCTATTATTCATGAACACGGTGGTTTTAAATTAGATACAAATAGCACTCAGGAAGCCATCACGAGCGAGACGAAGGCTCAAACCCATCGAGAAAAAAAGTGCCTAGAACAAAATATGCCAATTTATCGTGGACTTTTTAGGCGCGTTTAAATGTTGTTGACGTGCTGATAATTTTCCATAAATGAGTCGGTAAAATGTATTTTAAGCAATATTTATTATTTTTCTTTTTGTTGTTTTATTTTTGTAGTTATTTATCCGCAGAAAATGAGCAATTAGCATTTAAGGTTACTATCGGGCAAGACATAGTAAACAGCAAAAGTGAATTAGTTCTCGCTCAGGGAAAGCAGACTATTTCGGTGGTCCTTACTGAAGAACGTAAGAATCATATATTTTATGGGGAAGAAACGCCGCAAGGCTTCTCAGGGGGCCATGATTGGGATTCGTATTTTGAGAAATATATAAAAGATGATCCCCATGCTGATGTTTTTTTCGATGTAAATCTCTTCGCTTATGTTGTGAAATCTAAAAAGGGGGATTCCCTTCTTGAAATCATTGCAAAGTTAAAGGCAAAAACAGCGCTCCCTCATTATCACAGTCTTTTTCCCTCGGAATTTTTGCAAAAAGAAGGCATTATTTTAGAGGCTTTTAAGAAAGCTATGTTGGAAAAAATAATCCTAAATAAATCTTCCATCGACTTTGATAATGGTACATTTTTTACCGATTTTAAATCTGATCATAATAAGCTATTTAAAGTTGCCGGAAGATTTCGACAGGTTGGATCTACCTTTTATATAGAAACATTTTATCCAGATCTAAGTTGGTATTATCGTATTGATTTTAGTCATAATGATGAGCCATTTAAGCGAAGCCGTTTTATTAAATATATTCCCTTTATAAAAAAAGGCGTGCTTTATCCCCGGTGGGTAAGAAATGCGCACAACAAAGAAATGCCAGCATTGAATGAGGATAATGCATTTTTGCCGGAGCCTTTGGAAAATATAGCTATTTTTGCTGAGGATACTAAGAATTTCGATATTAAGTCTGAAGAATTAATCGAAGAGGAAAAAATTGATTCTTTACTTAGGTCAATATTAGTAGAAAATACTGATTTGTCTAGAGTTGATTTTTTTACCCTTGTTTTTTCTTCTCCTGTGGGTTCTATAGAATATGAAAAAGAGTTTAATGATTTACTGGCTTTTTTACGTATTACTATGGGTTTTAAAGCTGGTTTAAAAATAATTAATTTAAGATCTTTAAAAATAGCATTTAATAAATATGCTCAAAATTGTAGTAGAATTTATGCTTTTTCTATTTCACCCAAGGATCTTATTTTAAAAAGGAATATGAGCTATAGTTGTGGCACAAGGAATGCAGCGCCATTATATGCTTTAAATGAGGCCTTCAAATTTTATACGATGTCTCGTGTAGCTCTTAGCATTGATGTGGGGGATGTTCCTCGACCAGGTGAAGCGATAGCAATTCTTGAGCGGGTAGCAGAGAGAGTTCACGATAATCTTTTGAAGCGTTTGCTTGATTCCAACGAATACTTGTCGAAAATCATCCTTGATATGCGCTTTTACAAATCGGTGCTGATGAGGAAATGTGTGCGGGAGTCGGGGGGCGCAAGCGAGAGTTATTTTGCCTTGCGCGTTTTACTGAGAAAGAACCTCTCTTCAGAGAGCTATTTTGCTGAAGATCTTCAGCACCGGCTAAGTTTTGGTATTAAGCCCACGCATCCTGATATGCTGGTGGATATCTTGCCTAAAACAAAAACGCGGGTGCGCTAGATTATTTTAGCCATCACTGCTCGATTTCATGATTAACCTGAGTTTTGTTTAAGTAAAATTTCATTGTCTTGATAAAAGGCGTCTTTCATCGTCATTGCGAGCCGAAGGCGCGCCAATCCAGACGACGAGCCATTACCCCTGGATGCCCACACCGCAGTGCTAGTCGCCATGACGAGGCCAAACGCCTATTTTTTAGAAATTTAGCCTTTCGCTTAAGCAAAACTCAGGTTGATTAGCCTTGGACACGGCTATTTTCGATGGAATATGACTCATGGCATGCTCCGCCATGGCAGTGATTGTAAGACTCGGATTTACGCCTAAGTTGGCAGGAATCATAGATCCATCGACGACAAAGAGATTTTTATAGCCAAAGACTTCATTGTATTGATTGATAACGCCCTCCTGGGCATTTTTTCCCATCACCGCCCCGCCTAAAATATGAGCCGTACTTGATTTGTTGAGCAATATTTCTGGTACGGAGCCAAGAGCAAAGCCGCCAAATTCTTTTGCCATCCTTTCGGCAATGGCGTTGGCAATTGGCAAATGCACAGGAACTTTCTCATTGTTGTTCAGTTCTGTCGTCATAAGTTTTTTAAAAGGCCAATACCACCGTCGCTTAAGACTTAGACGCAAGTGATTATCGAGATTTTGCATCACCAATAAAATGATGCTTTCTTTGGCCCAATTTTTAAGTTGAAGGCTTTTAATGAAATTGTGTGGATTCCTTAGAATCTGCCATGAATATTTAAGCCAGCGCACGTACCAATGACCGCCACCGACTAGCAGCGTTGAAATAAGCCCAATCATATCGGAGCCTGCTCCATAACGTACAATTTCTACGTGGGTTTTTTCCTCAGGATAAAAGCCAGCGCTGATGGCGATACCTTTCGAAAAATCGATTTCTTTGCCAGCGCGCATACCGACGAGGGCTTCGGAATTGGTGCGCAGATAATCGCCAACACGAGAGCTTATTTTTGGCAAAAAGCCTTTTTCTTTCATCGACAAAAGTAAGTGAACGCTGCCCAATACCCCTGCCGAAAGAATGACCCCGCGCGTCCTAAAAGCGACTTTTTCTCGACCAAAAAGTTTGAGGCCTTTTTTTGCTTCTACAGAATAAGTACCATCGCCATTTTGCTTCACTGATTCGACTTTGCATTCAGTGATTATTTCAGCACCCAGTTTTTCGGCAAAATAGAGATAATTTTTTACCAAAGTATTTTTGGCACCTACGCGACATCCGACCATGCAATTGCCACACAAAGTACATCCAGTGCGATTGGGGCCAAGACCCTGAAAATAGGGGTCAGGCACAGTTTTATTGGGCTCACCAAAAAACACGCCCACTTTAGTGTGATGAAAACTTTTTTCGCGCCCGCTTTCTATGGCGATTTTTTTTAATGCCTCGTCGGCGGGGTTTAGTTTTTGGCAGCTTGTAAGGCCGAGCATTTTTTCTGCCGTGTCATAATGCGGCTCAAGCAGTCTTTGCCAATCAGCAAGATGGTTCCATCTCGGGTCATCATAAAAGGCCGCTTTGGGACGAAGAAGAGTGTTGGCATAGACCAAAGATCCGCCGCCAAAGCCTGCACCGCCCAAGAAAAAAGCATGGCGAAAGAGATCCATGCGCATGATGCCGTAGCAGCCCAGTGCAGGCCAAAAGAGCCAGTTTTTTACGTCGCGATTCGTGCGGGGAAATTCATGATCTAAAAATCGTCGCCCCGCTTCCACGACTAACACCGAATAGCCTTTTTCCTTGAGGCGCAAAGCAGAAACAGCACCGCCAAAGCCCGAACCGATGACGACGTAATCATAAAGAAAATTTTGATCGCTATTCATGAAAGGTCTTTTAGCAAGGAAAAAGGAGGTGTCATTAGCTGATCAATTTATTCGTTGCTGTCTAAAGCTTTATCGTTGGCATTTTTGGCATTCGACTTTTGGATAGCGGGCTAAGGCCCTATGACGATTTAGGCCTGGACTTGGGTTTTTAGCTTCTGCTCGCCATGGCGATAATGTAGAGCACCACTAAAATTTTTTCATCGGAAAATTACTTCAGCGCATCACGCGTAATTGCTACAATCACCAGAAAGAGAATTTATTGAGGTTTCTATGCCCGATATGTCTATGAATCATCTTCGCCCTTTGCCAAGCATTGAGGACCGCAAAGCCCACGGCAAATTTTTGCGGGCCAAAGTGCCGCGTGAAGAGCAAGCTAGGTGGGCGCCGGCCTCAAATCGGGCTGACCCTATCGATATTTTGGAGCAATCCAACACTCATCGTATTCAGCATTTACTTGGCCTGCGTCACGCTCGCATGATGAAATCCCCTTTCACCTATTTAAGAGGCTCGGCCGATGTAATGGCGATGGATTTAAAAGAGAGTGCAAGAAGTGGGCTTGATGTGCAATTGTGTGGCGATTGTCATCTCAATAACTTCGGCGCTTTTGCCACCCCCGAAAGGCGCATGATTGTGGATCTTAATGATTTTGACGAAACTTTGCCAGGGCCTTGGGAATGGGATCTTAAGCGTCTAGCGGTGAGCTTTGTTCTTGCATGCCGGGCAGATAATTTTAAGGCTTCTGTGGCGCTTGATTCCGTACTGACTTTGGTACGCTCTTATCGCAGCGCCATGAATGATTTCGCAAAGATGGGCCGCCTTGAAATTTGGTATGCCAAAATGAGTCTTGAGACATGGCTTGCGGGCATCGACGACAAGGAATATGTGGCGGCTGCCACGAGCTTCGTAAGAAAGCAGGAAGGAAAATCTTCTACCAATAATTTTCCGAAAATTACTGATTTAGAAAATGGCCATCGCAAATTCAAAGATAATCCGCCTTTTATTTACCATCCAAGTTTAGAGCCCGAGATAAATTTGCTGCACTTAGCCGAGGAAGCTTTTGTTGGGTATCAAGAAACACTCAACGAAGATCGGCGCATTCTTCTTGAGCATTATCATCTTGAGGATGCCGCTATTCGGGTTGGTGGCATTGGTAGTGTCGGGACTTTTTGTGGCGTTTTGCTGCTCATGGCGGCGGAAGATGATGTGCTGGTCTTGCAATTTAAACAAGCTTCCGAATCAGTGCTTGAGCCGTATTTAGGAAAAAGTCGGCATCAAAATCATGGTGAGCGAGTCGTTGCCGGTCAGCGTATGATGCAATCGCACAGCGATATTTTTTTGGGCTGGACCAAGAGTCCGTCGCGGGGACAGCATTTTTTTATACGTCAGCTAAAAGATATGAAGATGTCCATCACTCCGGAAAATTGGGTGCCTGCTCGCGCTATGGAAGTGGCAAAACACCTGGGATGGATTCTTGCGCGAGCACACGCTCGCTCTGGCGATGCGGCGGTGTTAAGTGGTTATATGGGAAGTAGCGATGCTCTTGACGAGGCCATAGGGCAATTCAGTATGACCTATGCCGATCAATGTGAACGAGATCACGACACTTTATTAAAAGCGATAAAATCAGGCCGCTTGCCGCTGAGTAGCGAGTCTTAGTCCTTTATTTTGGGGGCGGACTTTTTGGTTGCGGCATGTTTTCACGGCTTAAACTTGATATTTTGGCGAGTGCCGTGAGAAGGCGATTTTGCTGAAGCAGCCATTGTCGTTGTTCGCGCGAAACTGAGCTGAGATTTACCCCATTGTTTTCGCTCGTCCCTGAATGAGCTTTCATGAGGGCTTTTAGGCGAGTGTTAAGATCAATGGTCGTATCGAATGACCAATCGGGGACACTGCCTATGGCGGGATTCAATAGTTGTAGGGCCGCCAGGCGTGCTGCCTCGGAATAGACGAATTTGGGCGGTAGATCGAGTTCAGGATAATCCTGAGCTTTTTCTTCTTTAAGCACGATTTCTCGAACTATTTCGCCGAGTGCTTGTTCGAGAGGTTCTTGAAATTCGATATCGTCAAATTGTACTCTGGCGAGATTATTACTAAAGAGAATAATTAATTCATCGTTTAAGGTCGCAAAAAACTTGTTAGCAATTTCTTCGCCTTCTTTTATTTCACGCTCAGTGACGACAAACTGAGTATTCTTTTCCTTCGCATCGAGGCTAAGAGTGATGAAATGGCGCATAAATTTATTAGCCAAAGCTTGAGCCTCAAGAGAAGGGTCGCGAAAAGGTGGAATGATACTAAAAAGCGTTTTATTCACTCCTTTTAAAAGAAGCTGCTCCCGCATAGTTTGAAAGCGCAATTCATTGAGCCCATCTTTGGCATGAGAACTAAAAGCTTCACCCTTGGCCTCCATTTGGATAGAACGGGCGCTGTTGCTAAACCAGGAAAAGAGTTGTTTTAAATTGTAATCGAATGATTTTTTTATATTGGTATTGATGAACTGAATATCTTTTATACTGACTGGCCCGCCTTTGCGTTCAGGATCAAGGGCGCTGATCATCGTCTCGGCCATCACAACAGCAATTTGCACGGCTGTAGTATTCAGACGTTGCGCGGCAAAGAGAAAAGGCTCATTGCTTGCATCCCAGCGTTGGCAATCCAAATAGAGCGGGATCTCTTGGTCGTAGCAAAAGGGTATATTAGCTTTCATGGGTTGATCGAAATAACCATAGGCAATGGCTTGGCTATCGTAAGGATAGAGAGTTTTTAAGGGACTCGTCTCGATATCGCTGTTAATAAGTTCGCGAATTTGAGAGCCCATGATCGCATCATCGGCCGCCGTAAAGACATCCATTATGCTTGCCGACATAGACTTATTGTTGCCGAGTGGTGCGTTGGCCTTTAACAGATATTCTTTTAGGAGAGCATTGCGCTCATCAAGACCCATCGTTGCCGCGGTAGAGCCTGCCAAATTATGTCTTAAGCCCATAACATGTCCCATTTCATGGGCAACCACGGTCCGAACAATGTCGGCAGTGACTGTTTTAAGCACGGCATCCGAAATACTCGATTTTGAAACGTGCTCTAATAATTCTCCAATGGCCTCCGGACTAGAGATATTTTGCATGCATGGCTCTTCGTAATTGAGCATGCTCGGGAGAGGCGTATCTTTGTCTATAGGTTTCTCATCGCTTGGATTATCGCTGAGCAGAATTTCAGCAAGTTGAGATCTTAGCTTTTTAGTCGCCTTAAATACCCAGCCGCTACGAAGAAAAATCTGCGCTTGCAGGGCCTCGCCGGTGAGATGATCAACTACCATATCCGCGTATGCCGAAGCCTCATTATCCCAAGGAACCCATTGGATGATGTTAAGTCGAGGGTGCGGGGCGGATAAATCAGGCGCTAAATCTCTCACTTCTATGATGTTTTTACCAAAAATATGGTTCCAAAATAATATGCCATCTTTGACGGCATCTCGATAAGGGGCAGGCGTGTTGGCGCTGATATAGAATATTAGCGGTTTTTCAATTGACCATTTGGCAATGTAAGCAATGGTCTCGGTGGTGGGCGGCAGTAATAGTTCCGGAGTGGAGAAATATTGGACCCAGCGATGCTTGCCAAAGGATTTTTTCTTAAAATCGGGCGAAGGCGCATATTCGCGGATAAAATAGCGAAATTCCGCTGAAACCAGTTCAGATTGAGAATTCCGCCATTGGGCAATTTGGCTGATGGTGAGCACATCTTCGTCGTTAGTAATTGCTTTGACGAAGCTTGCAGCTAAAGCAATGGCCTTAAACTGCGGCGAGGTACCCGCATCTTTTAGTGACAACCCCTCCGAATTTACATTGCGACTGGTAAACGCGCTACTCATGCCTTTAGCAAAATCAATCACGACGCCCTCAGAATCACTTTGGACTATAGGAAATTCGGCCAATAAAATAGTGCTTTCTGATTCATCAGCGATAGAATGCCCCTTCGGTGATTCAAGCATGATCACACGGTCACTCACGAGTTGAAAGCGGATGATACGGCCTTTCAACGAATAGCCGCTAGGCGATTTAAGCATGGGGATGAAGCTGCCGTAAAACATAAAATCATGATCGAATGCAGCCGTTTTGATTTTAAGATGCGGACGCGCTTTTAGTTGTTCACTGCTTAAAAAAATTTCAATCTCTTTGGCGCTTTGCTCGTCTTCATCCGCCGTGCCGGAACAAGAACTGAGCCAAAGTCCCATCGAAATCGCCAAAGCATATAAGAAAGTTGTCAATGTAGCGCCCCAGCATTAGATAACTATTTTCGCTGTTGCTATGATAATATTTTATTTGTTATAAAGACAAATGTTGCGTCTTCATGGTGGTTATAACGGCTATATGAGAGTTGTTATTATAATAAAAAAAGCTTCTTTTAAAGCAAAAAGACTTAATCTTCATACCAAGAAAAACAGCGACCTGCTTTAAAAATTCTTTTCGTGAGTTATTGCTGGTTCGATCGATTTTCGTCGTGAAACAGAGTGATCGACCAGACATTGAGGTTTAGAAAGTGGTAGATGTGAAGAAAACCGAGGGATTTGGCCTTAATGAAAGTTATGTAGAAATTTTGCGATCACAGTGGATTGAAAATCCTTTAAGCGTGGGAAAAGAATGGCGGGACTATTTTGAGGGCAGTCCTAAAAGAGCCGTGCCTGAAAAGCCTCTGGCTGCGCCCAAAGTAGCTGAAGAAAAACATGAGCAAGCTGAAATCTCAACAAAGGCCGTTCCTCTGGTTGGCATCGCTCGCAAAATCGCTGAAAACATGGCTGAAAGTTTGGTAGTCCCGACTGCCACATCGGTACGCACCATTCCTGTCAAAGTTTTAGAAGAAAATAGGCTTATTATTAACGAGCATCTTAGCGATAACGCCTGGCCTCGATGTTCTTATACCCACATCATTGCTTTTGCTCTTGTTAAAGCGCTCAAAAAATTCATTAGTCTTAACTATTGCTTTGTCGAGCAAGACAAACAGCCAGCAAAGTTAGTTCGCCAAGAAATAAATTTGGGTCTTGCTATTGATCTTGCCGGTCGTGATGGGGCTCGTACTTTGGTTGTGCCCAATATCAAAAATGCGGAAACGCTCGATTTTGCCGCTTTCTTTCATAGTTATAACGAAATTGTGGAACTCGCTCGGGTGGGCAAACTCGATGCCAAGCACTTTTTAAATACGACCGTTACGCTCACCAATCCAGGTGGCATCGGCACTGTTTTATCTAATCCACGCCTTATGCGGGGCCAAGGTACCATTATTGCCACAGGCAGCATTGGCTATCCTGCGGAATATGAGGCCGCGAGTCCCGAGACGCTGCAGCTCCTTGGTGTGGGCAAAGTGATGAGCATAAGCTCGACCTATGACCATCGCATTATTCAAGGCGCTGAATCAGGACGATTGCTGGCGTATTTGCACGATCTTTTGATCGGTGAAGATGGTCTTTACGAAGAAATTTATGAAGCGCTCAAAATTCCCCACCGGCCTTATCGCCTAAGAAAAGATGAAGCAATAATTCTTGGACAGCAGGCCAGCACCACTCAGACAGAACGCGCGATGAGAGTCAGTCAGTTGATCCATGCTTATCGCGTGCGTGGCCATTTGCTCGCGCACGTCGATCCTTTGCATTTGATCCCGCAGGAGCATCCAGAACTCGATCTTAAAAGCTATGGCCTTACAATATGGGATCTCGATCGCCACTTTGATACCTTGAACGTGCTCGATAAGAAAACCGCGCCATTGCGTGATATTTTAGCGCGATTAAGGGAAACATATTGCCGAAAAATGGGCGTTGAGTACATGTACATCAACGACGTTGAAAAAAAGGCCTGGCTGCAACAGCAAGTAGAAGAAAAAGATTTAGATTTTAGCCTTGAAGAGAAAAAACGGATTTTGCATGACTTGGTGAAGGCCGAGGGCTTTGAGCATTTTTTGCATAAGCGCTTCGTTGGTCATAAACGTTTTAGTATTGAAGGTGCCGAGTCAGTGATCGCGATTTTGCGCGATCTACTCGATAATATCGCCGCCTATGGTGCATCTGAAGCAGTCATTGGCATGGCGCACCGAGGTCGCTTAAATGTTCTAACGAACGTTGTGGGCAAGCCTTACGAAGCGATATTTGCCGAGTTTGATGATATCGATCCTAAAACGATCCAGGGTACGGGCGATGTAAAGTATCACCTAGGTGCCAAAGGTATTCATCGCTACCACGGTGTGGTGCGCAATTCTGAACATGAAGAATCGCGGGCGGTGCGCGTCGAACTTGCTTGCAACCCTTCCCATCTTGAAGCCGTAAATCCCATCGTCGAAGGCATTGTTCGTGCAAAACAAGATTTAGCGGGTGATCGCGAACGCGAAAAAATTGTTCCCATTATTTTGCATGGCGATGCTGCTTTTGCGTGCCAAGGCGTCGTTTATGAGTGCCTTCAATTAAGCGGTTTGCAGGGCTATCGTACTGGCGGCACCATTCACATCGTTATCAATAATCAAATCGGCTATACGACGCCTCCAGAGCGTGCACGTACCTCTCTTAATTGTTCCGATATTGGCCGCACCATTGGTGCACCTATTTTTCGCGTGAATGGCGATTGTCCTGAATCGGGCCTGCGCGCTATTCGAACGGCTTTTGCCTATCGCGCAAAGTTTAAAAGCGATGTTATTCTCGATGTGGTTTGTTATCGTCGGCACGGGCATAACGAAGGAGATGAGCCAAGTTATACCCAGCCCATTCTCTACAAAGCCATTAAAAATCATCCTTCCGTCGCCAAAATCTATGGCGATTTATTGGTACGTCGTAAGGATATTAGTCCCGATGAAGTATCTGTTATCGAGCAGACCTATCATGAGAAATTAGAAAACGCTTTGTTATCAGTACGAGAAAAAGGCCGCAGCGCTTTTTCAGAAGAACATGTGCTCGATGAATTCGATGCAATCACGACGACAGCAGAAGATTTGCCAACTGCGGTAGAAGAATACACCCTAAAGCAAATTACTGAGCGCACGACCTATACACCTGACGTTGTTGAGCTTCATCCTCGCGTGGTCGAGCAAGTGCTGAATCGTCGCCGCGCGATGGCAAACGAAGAGGGCGCTAAACTTGATTTTGGCGCTGCAGAAATTTTGGCCTATGGCACTTTGTTGCTTGAGGGTATCCCTGTCCGTCTGAGTGGACAAGACTGCGGCCGAGGAACTTTCGCTCATCGCCATGCGGTTTTGTACGACATCAACGATGGTCGGCCCTATATTCCTCTTAATCACCTTCGTCGTTCTCGTGACGAAGGCGAGGAAATCTGGCAGCCAAGCCGTTTTCGCGTCTATGACTCGCCTTTGAGTGAAGAAGCGGTATTGGGATTCGAATATGGCTATTCCGTGAGCCATCCATCATCGTTGGTGATTTGGGAAGCGCAGTTTGGTGATTTTTTTAACGGCGCTCAGATTCAAATTGATCAGTTTATTTCATCGAGCGAAACAAAGTGGGGGCAAAAAAGTCGTCTCGTCATGATGCTTCCTCATGGCTATGATGGGCAGGGCCCTGAGCATAGCTCGGCACGTATTGAGAGATTTTTGCAACTGTGTGCACAGGGCAATATGCGGGTTTGTAATTGCACTTCACCTGCTCAGCTTTTCCATCTTTTGCGCCGACAGGCAAAGCAGAAAAAGAAGCCTTTGGTGATCTTTTCGCATAAAAGTTTATTGCGCGCGGAAGATGCGGCCTCTGCTCTTAACGAGCTTGCGACGGGAAGCTTTAAAACGGTGCTCGCTGATCCTGTGAGTGATAAAAGAAAATCTCTCGATCGTTTGATTTTGGTAAGCGGCAAAGTGTACTGGGATTTGGTGCGCTATCAGCAAACGCTAAAAAAACTCCCAGCATCGGTGCGTTTGGTGCGGCTTGAACAACTTTACCCATTCCCCACAGAAGAAATCATGCGAGTTATCGAGGAGAAAGCGGCCCGTGAAGTGGTGTGGTTGCAAGAAGAGCCTCGCAATAATGGCGCCTTTTTGTTCGTGAAAGATCACATGGATAAACTCTCTATTCCTCTGCGCTACATTGGTCGCGCGGCTAGCGCAAGCCCTGCGACCGGATCGCCCAAAGTGCATAAGCTGCAACAGGCAAGCCTTGTGGAAGCGGCCTTTTTGCCTTTTCAAAAGCCCGCGCCTGATATGGAAATAACCATATGAGTAAAAGAGTAGAGGCCATTATTGCGGCCAATCCAGAAAATACTATTTTTCATGCCCTCGGTATCACTATCGAAAAGCTTGATGCCGACGAAACAATCTGTGCACTTACTATTGATAAGCGCCATTACCAGCACCTCGGCCTCGTTCATGGGGGCCTCTATGTTTTATTAGCAGAATCGGCTGCGAGTATTGCCGGCGCTTGCGTGCTTGAGCGCGATGATCAAAGTATTGTGTGCATTGAAATCAATGCCAATCATGTACACATGACTCGCGAAGGGACGCTACGTGCTATATCTAAATCACTCCATCGTGGCAAAAAAACTTTGGTGTATGAAGTGCGCGTCTTAAATGAAGAAAATAGATTAATTAGCGTCGCCCGGGCGACATTAATGATTATTTCTTCTTAGTTGATTTCACGATAGTTATCTTTGTTTTTATTGTTTTGGATGAGTTAATTTAATGTTAACTTTTTGTCTTTAAGTAAAATTTGTTTATTCTTTCATTAAGTTTTATTCTTATAAAGTTATTCTATTGTCATTAATAGGACATCGTAGAGAAATGACTCAGCTAATTAATCAAAGTTCCGGAATTTCTCAGTCATATTGGCTTCCTTCTAAACGCTCCCTACACTATCCAGCTTTGACTAGTCCGCTTAGTGTCGACGTGGCCATAGTTGGAGCGGGCATAGCGGGCTTAAGCATCGCCTATGAGCTGAATAAAAGAGGGTTGAGCGTCACTGTTTTTGAAGATGGTTTAATAGGCAGCGGAGAGAGTGGCAGAACTTCGGCTCATCTTAGTAATTATATAGATTATGGTTATAGCGATAGTATAAAGAATTTTGGATTAAAAAAGGCGCAACTGGTGGCGCAATCACATGCCGAAGCGATTTCAACTATAGAAAAAATTGCTTTCACCGAGGCTATTGATTGCGATTTTAAACGCGTGGATGCTTATTTGTTTCGTGAAAATGGACGTGGCTTTCCGCTTGAAAAAGAAGCCGAAGCTTTAACACAAATGGCATTTCCTTTTTCATGGGTAGAGCGCGCCCCTTTCAAGAATTTTAATAGTGGTCGCTGTATTAAATTTTCTCATCAAGCGCAATTTCATCCTTTTAAATATATAAAAGGGCTTGCGGATTCTTTGACTAAAAAAGGAGTGCAAATTTTTGAGGGCACTCACATCGCCAAAATACATGATGGTTCAGGATCAGGAAGACCGCCGGAGCTTTTCACCTCGGACGGCTTAAAAATAACGGCACAAGATGTTGTTGTGGCCAGCCATTCACCTTTTGTTGACCGCCTTATCTTGCAGACAAAAATCGCCCAATATCGTAGCTATGTCATTGGTGTTTTAGTGCCCAAAGGCGAACTTTCCGAAGCACTTTATTGGGACACCCTTGACCCCTATCATTATGTAAGAAAAGTTGATTCTTCTCACGCCGATAAAGATTGTTTTTTAGTCGGTGGTAAAGACCATAAAACAGGGCAATGTGCGGATCCAAAAAGTTTATTTTGTGAACTCAAAGAATGGGTGAGTAATAAATTTTCCGATTATGAAGTGGTTTATGAGTGGTCAGGTCAGATTGTCGAGCCAGTGGATGGCCTTGCCTTTATAGGAAGAAATCCTTCGAGCAATCATATTTTCATTCACACCGGCATGTCGGGCAATGGTTTGACCTATGGCGTAATCGCAAGCTCCTTGATTGCGGATCTCATCAGCAAAAAAAAATCTCCTTATAAAAAATTATACGCGCCGCGACGAAAGACCCTCAAAGCAGCTGTCGAGTATCTCAAAGAAGTGAGTAATATGGGGGCTCAATATAGTGATTGGTTTCAACGCGGAGAAGAAGATATCGGTGAGATTCCCTCAGAAGATGGCGTTATTGTTCGCCGAGGTTTACAACTGGAGGCGGTCTTTAAAAATGCGGAAGGTAAATTACATCGTATGTCAGCTGTCTGCCCTCATTTAGGCGGCATAGTTCGTTGGAATAGCCTTGAAAAAAGCTGGGATTGCCCTTGCCATGGCTCGCGTTTTTCGGCGACGGGCGAGCTTCTCAACGGTCCAGCCAATCGTGGCCTTACAAAAATAAAGCCCCGCACAGCGAGGCCAAAAAACAATAAATCTGAGCCTTAGTCAACATAAATGCGGACTTCGGAATCATCATTGCCTTTAAACGTCAAATAGGCAGGCAATTGTTGCTCATCAACCGGATAATCGATCCAGTTCAGCACGCAGGTGCTGGGATTATCTTCAGGCCGCAATTCTTCGCCCTTCACTGAGACGTCGATCGAGCATTGCAGAGGAGATGTTTCCAAGCATAGTCCAGGCAAAACTTCGATGCTTGGCTCCACTTCGTTGTAGCAATAGCTCACAAATAATTCCACGACCCGGCGTTCCCGATCATATTCTGCATGATTCACCGAGAGGGCAAATGCATTAGCGCATAGAAGGCCTGCTAAAACCAACCAAGTTTTTTTCATAAAAGCTCCAAAATTTCTTGGGGTATATGAACTTGGTGCAGGAGTTTTTTTTAAGTGTTTAAAAAAATATTGAACTCTTTTAAAGTTGTGGTTTTTTGCAGGCTTAGCTTCACTTGACTTTTCCTTTCCGGCTATTATTCTGCGCCGATGAAAACTACCTCTAAAAAAGTTGTTGTGATCATTATTAAACCGGTAACGATGGAGCCGGTTAGGGGATAGTATTTTCGTAGAACGAGTACCCAAAAGAGCCGGCAAATAGCCGGTTTTTTTGTTTTTTGGAGTTGAAATGGAAGTAATAAAGCAATTTTTTCGCGCCAATTTTTTTACCACGGGGCTTGCCATGTTTGCCATGTTTTTTGGCTCAGGCAATTTGATTTTCCCTGTGGGAATTGGTCGCGTGGCAGCGGAGCACAATTCATGGGCCATGCTTGGGCTTTTTATTACGGCAGTATTGATTCCTTTTTCTGGGCTTTGTTTGATGCTTCTTTATGGCGGCGATCAAATGGTGTTTTTTCGAAAAATCGGGATCATTCCAGGAAAAATCATCTCTTTCGCGATTTTAGCTTTGATCGGTCCTTTTGGTGTTTTGCCGCGCTGCATTGCTTTTTCGTATTCGACCTTTTCGATTTATTTTCCTGAGGTCAGTTTATTAGTGTTTGCGCTGATCTCTTGTGCCCTGATTTTTCTCCTCTCCTACAAAGAAAATGATGTGGTCGGGATCATCGGTAATTTTCTTACTCCCATTCTTCTGATTTCGCTCGCTATCATCATCTATAACGGCCTAAGCGCGGAGTCTGTGCCGATGCTTGTAGAAGAAACTCACGAGCCGTGGGATATGGTTAAATTTGGCTTCATAGAAGGCTATAAAACCTTTGATATTTTTGCGGCTTTATTTTTTGCGGCTGCAATCATCCCAGCTTTTCGTAGTGTGCTCGGCGACAAAATGGAAGATCGACGCTCTTTGCTGATGCTTGCGGTGAGATCAAGTCTTGTGGGGATGGCCTTATTATTTGCGGTATATAGTGGTTTGAGCTTTGTAGCGTCCAATTTGCGAGGGGCCTTGGAAGGAATCCCTGGGGATAAGCTTTTAGGAATGATTGCTACGCTTACTATGGGAAAAACTGCCGGTTTAGTGGCAAATTCTGTGGTTTTCTTGGCCTGTCTCACAACAGCCATTTCTCTTGCGGTGGTTTCTGCTGAATTTATTAAGAAAGAGGTTTGTCTCAATAAGGTGAGCTATGGGAAATCGCTCATGATCACCATGATCATTACGCTGGTGATGTCTTTGCTCGGCTTCGACGGTATCATGCGCATGGTGATTCCTGTCTTGATGGTACTGTGTCCTGCAGTGATAACCTTGATGGTAGTAAACTGTCTCAATTATTTTTTCGCTTTTCCTTATATAAGAACGCCCGTGTATGGTGTCTTCATCATTTCTCTTGTGACGACTTTCCTTATTTAGCCTGAAAGGCTTTATGGGGCCCCGCGTTGTAAGATGTTTTTTTTGCTACACTATATACCCTCAACCACAGGATGCGAGGGAATATGAGTGTAGCCATGGCCACGACCCCCATTAAAAAGAAAAACAGCAAAACGACCACTAATGCTTTTTCTCTAAACGACAATCAGATTTTGTCGGCCTACGAAACCATGTATAGATCGCGAATTCTCGACGAGAAAATGCTGATCCTATTGAAGCAGGGAAAAAGTTATTTTCACATTGGCGCCATGGGTCATGAAGCAGTGCAAGTGGCCTGCGCCATGGCGATGAAGCCAGAACTTGATTTTTTATTTCCCTATTATCGCGATCAAGCTTTGTGTCTTGCTTTGGGACAAAGTCCTTATGAATTCTTTTTATCCTTCCTCGCGCGTCTTGGTGATCCTCACGCGTGTGGCCGGCAAATGCCCATGCATTATGGCAATAAGGCGCTAAATATACCGACGAGCTCATCCTCGACAGGCACCCAATTTTTACAGGCTGTAGGCTGCTCCTTCGCTAATGCACGTCTTCATGAAGAAGATCCTAAAAAGCCCTTGGCGGTCACTGTCTGTACTACGGGCGAGGGCACTACTTCTCAAGGCGAATTTTATGAGGCCATTAGTTGGGCCGCTCGTGAAAAAGCGCCCATCGTTTTTCTTATCGAGAATAATCGTTTTGCTATTAGCGTGAATATCAACGAGCAGCGCCCTGGCGGAGTTGTTGCTGAGAATTTTGAGAGTTTTTTTGGTCTGAAAGTTTTTAAAGTCGATGGCTGCAATCTTTTAGCTAGTTATGAAGTGTTATCAAAAGCTCTTGATCATGCCCGAAAAGGCTTGGGCCCGTGTCTGATTGATGCTGATGTCGTGCGACTACTACCTCATAGCTCGTCGGATGATCATAAAAAATATCGCAGCGAAAAAGATTTGGCCGAAGACAAAAAACGTGATCCCATTACGCTGTTAAGAGCCTATTTGCTGAAAAATAAGCTAAGTACCGAGGCCAAACTAAAAGCCCTCGAAGAAGAGATTAAACATCATATCGATGAGAATGCTTTGCGCGCACTTGAGGCGCCCGAGCCTCCACGAAATGAAGCTACGCGTTATGTGTGGTCAGAAAAAACCAACAAAGAAAAATCTGTTGGCGATATCGCATGGGAGAGTGAGCCCACGGTGCTCGTTGATGCGGTAAATCGAGCGCTGAAAGAAGCACTTGCTGCCAATGATAAAGTCCTTGTTTTTGGCCAGGACGTTGCCCATGGCAAAGGCGGCGTGTTTACGGCTACAAGAAATTTAAGCGCGCAGTTTGGCGATCAACGCTGCTTTAATGCGCCTTTGGCCGAAGCAAGCATTATTGGCGTCGCCATTGGTCTAGCCTTAAGGGGCTTTAGACCGATTCCGGAAATACAATTTGGCGATTATATTTGGACCGCCATGATGCAAATCAGGAATGAGCTTGCCACGATTCGTTATCGTTCTAACAATGAGTTTTCCGCGCCTGTCGTCATTCGTGTGCCGGTCGGGGGCTATATTCATGGTGGGCTTTGTCATTCGCAAAATATTGAAGCTACATTTGCTCATTTCCCAGGCCTGAAAATCGCTCTACCGAGCACCGCTCTTGATGCCTATGGCCTGCTTAAAAATGCTATAAATGGCGACGATCCGGTACTTTTTTTGGAGCATAAGGCGCTTTATCGCCAAAGCTTTGCACGGTCATTTTTACCCCAAGCTTCAGATTTTGATATTCCCTTTGGCAAAGGCGCTGTGCGATTAAATGGCGAAGATATCACCATTGTGACTTATGGCATTTTGGTGCAACGAGCGCTTGAAGCGGCCGAGCAAGTTTCGGATACCTTGAGTGTGGAGGTCATTGATCTACGCACCATTGTCCCTTACGATCGGGAGCTTGTTTTTCAATCGGTGCGAAAGACCGGCAAAGTGTTGGTACTTCATGAAGATATGCGTTTTATGGGTTTTGGCGCTGAAATCGCAAGCGACATCGCTGAGCATTGCTTTTTGGATCTTGATGCACCCGTGAAACGCCTTGCTGCCAAAGACTCGCCGGTGCCTTATAATTCCCTGTTGGAAGAAGAGGTTTTGCCGCAAATTTACGATATAGTAAGAGAACTTAAAGATTTAGGCGCTTTTTAGCGATTAGTTGGGTTATGACGGCAATAATCACTTGTGGTGAAACGAGAGCAAGTTTATCGGCGGTGCGGGCCTTGGGAAGGGCAGGAATTCCTGTGGCAGTTTCTGCCTCCCGCAGGCCGGCTTTGTCTATGTGGTCTCGCTTTGCTTCCTCGAGTTTTCTCACTAATGATCCAAAATTAAGCGCGCATGCTTTTTCGGAGCTTCTTTCAGAAGAGCTGCGTGCACGCTATGCGGCATGTGCCTTGTCGAGCAGCGATGATGCTTTTTGGGCTTTATCCCGTTTTCGTGATTTGTTACCCATCAGCGCTCGAAAAATTCTGCCTCCCCATATTTCTGTTGTGCGTTCCTTGGATCATGAGGCGCTGCATAATTTTGCCCAATCTTTGGATGTTCCTTGTGCTCCGCTCGTGAGAGTGGCTGAGAATGCCACGCGAGAAGAGATTTTAGAAATTCTCAAAGGCTTGTCTTATCCTCAGCTTTTTCGGCCCATCATTCCCTGGATAGAAAGAGAAGATGGTTCGCGACGATTAAATAAGCGCTTTGTGGTTAAAAGCGAAGTGCACCTTTTAAGCATCATTGATGAGCATCCTGAGCTTATTAATAATGGTGTTTTGGTAAGCGCATACCAAAGCAAGCGCGCGCTTTCTTATTTTGGCGTGTGCGATAAAGGCCAGGTGCTGGTTGAGGGATTTCAGGAGCGCTTGAATGAGCAAGAGCCCTACAATGAGGTGGCAACCTTGTCTGCCACCATTGCTCCTATCGCTATTATCCGGCGCCATGCGCAAAATTTATTGAAAGGCCTTCAATGGCAAGGGCCATTTAAGGTGGAATTTATTAAGGACCAGCGAGGTTCTTATCGTCTAATTTCTTTAATTGGACGCTTGTGGGGCTCCTTGCAGCTTGCTATTTCGGCAGGAGTTAATATACCGCTTATAAGCTACCGTCTGGCTGAGGGCACTTTAACCAGTGACTTATTGACGAATGCAGTGCCGCATGTTCGCATGCGCTGGTTGATTGGCGATGCAGCGTCAAAGATTGCTAATGCGGGTCATCTCGTAAAAAATATTTGGGCGGTCGGTAATAATTTAGCTGCGTTTAGCAAGCTTAAGGCGTGGATGGGTCAGCCAAAAACCATGACCTGTTATGACGTATTTGATATTGAAGACCCGATGCCTTTTTTATTTGAGTTGCAACATAAAACCTGGCGTAGGGCTTTTGGCGAAATGCGCGATGCGCGAATTTGATGGGGAATATGATGAAGAACCAACCTGTGCAAAAAAAGACTCTCGGGAATCACGAGAAAATTTTAAGAATGGCTCATAAAAATTATATTATTGGTAATTTTTACCAAACGCGTCGTTTAGTAAATGAGCTTTTATTTGATACTGCTGTAACTAGTGAGGAAAGGAGCCAATGTCTTCTTCTTCGTCGATTAACTAGTATGGATAAACTCGCTTTTGGCGTTGGGTTTTTATGTGTCATTTTGACCTTTAGCGTTGCGATGATTGTACGCTATTAAGCATTTAAGAGAGTAATTGAAAAATATTTTGAGGCAGTTATGTTGTGGAATTTAATTAGTAAAAATCCCTTTGCTTCGTTGAAGCAGCACATGGAAAAAACTCAATTATGTGTGCGAAAAACCCGTGATATTTTCGCGGCACTTTTTAACGACGACAAAGTCACCGTATCGCAGCTTGCAAAAGAGATTAGCATACTTGAGCATGAATGCGATTTGATCAAGCAATCGGTGCGTATGGAAGTTGCCAAAAGTATTTTTCTTCCAATTGAGAGACGGGATCTTTTGCAGGTGCTTTCGAACATGGATTCCATTGCTGATAGTGCCGAAGATGTCGGTGTTTTATTGACCATGCGTTGGATGGAAATGCCGAGCTCGTTAAAAGAACATTTTGAAGATTTTTTACAGCGTACTATTGAAGTTGTTGATGAATCCGCCAAGGTTATTTTTGCCTTAGATCGCTTGCTTGAAGCAGGATTTTCTGGGCCTGATGCCGAGGAAGTTATTCGGCGTATAGACCATGTGGATCGTCTGGAACACGAAGCTGATAAAGCCCAGGACAAACTTGGAAAACGTCTTTTTGAAATTGAAGATCAGTTCAGTGCTGCGGCCATTATTATGTGGATTAAAATTATTGAGCGCGTCGGAAAATTAGCAAATTGCGCTGAGCGGATGATGAGCCATATCCGTTTGATGCTTGCCACCAAATAGCTTAAAGCTTCTTTTTCCTCGAGAAAATTATGGCTTTAGTCAGTTTCCTTTTTGATAAGCACATTACTTATTAGGACTTAATGCGTGGAACCAGTTTTAATTCTTGTTATTATTGCGACTATCGCTGGATTGTATTTGGCATTTAATATCGGCGCCAACGACGTGGCCAACACTATGGGCACGGCCGTTGGAAGTCAGGCCATGACGATCAAACAGGCAATAGTTCTTGCTGCGGTTTTTGAATTTCTCGGGGCCTTGCTTATTGGCGACGAAGTGAGTCGAACGATCAAGCAGGGTTTTGTAAGCCCTACTATTTTTGCCGCGGATCCTTATGGCTTCGCCCTTGGCATGACGGCGGCTATCCTTGCTACGGCGCTGTGGTTGCAATTCGCGACCATTCGCGGACTGCCTGTTTCTACCACGCACAGCATTGTCGGTGCAGTTTTGGGCTTTGCTATCATGTATGGTGGATGGGATGATGTTAATTTTACCCAGCTCGGCGCTATTTTTTCGAGTTGGATCATATCGCCTATTTTAGGCGGAATCATTTCCTACATCGCGCTACGTTTTATTTTGCGCGTCATTATAGACAGTTATGATCCGATCCAGCGTGCCAAGCGCCTGGTGCCTTTTATGATTGGTATTGCGGTTGTTATTTTGAGCAGCGCTTTCACGCCCAAGCTGATTAAGAAAATCCACGTTGAGAATGCGCAAGTATGGGGCTTGTTGGCCTCGGTTATCTTAGGACTTTGCGTGGCCTATGTTTTTTACTCGATGCTCAAGCGCATTGCCAATGAGCGTCATGATCGCGAAAAAGTTTTGGCGCTCACCGAAAAGATTTTTGCTCGTATGCAATTTGTGACGGCCTGTTTTCTTGCTTTTGCGCACGGGAGTAACGATGTTGCCAATGCTATTGGTCCAGCCTCCGCCGTTATTTCGGCGCTGACCGATAATTCTGTATCCAATGAAACGCAAATTCCTTTTTGGTTATTACTCGTGGGCGGACTTGGTATCGTCGTTGGTCTTGCGGCTTTTGGACGAAAAGTCATACAAACCGTGGGGCAAGAAATCACTGAAATTACTCCCTCGCGTGGTTTTGCAGCCGAGTTTGCGGCCGCACTTACCATTCTCGTCGGCACAATTTTAGGCTTGCCTTTATCTACCACGCATGTGCTCGTTGGAGCGGTCATTGGCGTTGGTTTTGCTCGCGGTATCAGCGGTATTGACGTCGTCGTTATCCGCCGCATTGCGCGCTCGTGGATTGTGACAATGCCTATTACGGCGCTTATTTCAATGGCATTTTGTTTTATATTGCAACAGTTTTAGAATTGTATTGATTTTTAGCTTTAGCATCATAGGTATCGGGCGTCGTCCTCGGTACTTGTGGTGAAGAAATGAAGCACTCTTTTACTAAGTATGCTTTCTGAGCATTTTTCTAAGCTCTTGGCTTCTCGCTAGCAATTCTTCTGACGCACCAAAACTGCAAAGAAAAGCTATAGGGAAGTTTTTATTGGAGAATGAATTTATCCCTAAGGACAGTAGGCGCTTTAAATGATTATTCGCTCGTTAACTCCTATGAATCACCCTATAAAATAGAATTTGATAGCCAACGAATTAAATTTTGTTGGAAATGAGT
>JBPOIV010000141.1:0-5410 GCA_052034245.1 Myxococcota bacterium | reverse complement strand
TAGGAGCCCGGTGCCCATGAAGCACCCCTTGAAATTGATAGGGCTCAGAACATAAAGAAAAAACGAGGAAAAGACTAAACAAAAATACTCGAATAAAAAGCATAATCACCGGCTTTCCGATAGTTTTTATGCTTGATTTTCATCCCAATTGTATATCGTCAATCACCGGAAAAAAAATTAGATAAAAAAGGCCATAATCAAGATATGGCCTTCATATTATTATTGTAGAAAAATATTAAGCATATCGAGATTAATACTTTGGGCGGGCACTTCGATATCGGGTTCAATAGGCCGTCCGTGTCTTTTTTTGCCATCACTATCAATAATTTCTGCCCAAGGGAGCAAAAGAGAAAAATTTTCGACGGAGAATAGTTTTTTCACGAGTGCATGCCCGCTGCTTTTCTCGCCGATAATGAGCGTGTTGGGATAGTCTTTTTTAATTTGACGAGTGATATCTTCAGTCATACCACCCGCATTTGTGGCCTGGAGTATAAAGATTTTATCAAATGGCCTCTTTTCGGTACGATGATTTTTGACACTATAGATTTCTTTTTTCTCAAGACTCTGGGTGGCAAAAACTTCGCTTCCATTAGGAAGCAACGCCGACAAAAATTCAACGCCACTCAAAAGGTCAGCACTTTCATTGAAACGAAAATCAATAATTATTTTTTTTATCTTCTTCGCTTCTATGCTCGTCAAAGCATCGTCAAAATCCTTCGCTGCGTGGGCTTTGTTAAGAGAAGTGACTTCGACTACTGCTAAATCACCTATAAAATACGTCCTCAAACGAGGAGTAGCGGTCCTTTTTAAGCAAATAGTTTTAATTTCTTTTTTACGTTGTCTCGAAATACAAACGGAAGTCCCCGCTTTGCCACGAATTTTATCGATGACTTCTTGAAATGTTTTCATTTCGGACACCTTGTGCTTATCAATGGCAAGCACGATATCTCCAGCTAAAAAGCCAGCTTGTTCGGCAGCGCTGCCTTTGATGGCTTCCGTCACGATCACTTCAGCATCACGCTCGAATTTTCCTCCATCTAAACCTAAGCCCACCCGACCCATCTCAAAGCTTAGAGGGGCAGATTTGGGCAGCGCGCCTTCAGAGAACAGAACTTTTTGCTTGGGTGAGTATTCATTGAGCATGGCCGAAAGCGCTGCTTTAAGCATTCGTTGTTCTTGCTCTTTGCTCAAGGGGATGACTGAATTTTTTTTAATAGTTTCGAGCGTTTTAGAAAGGCTAGTAGGAGTCAGCTCTAAGGCATCAGCATTGTTCGGCAAAACATTCATGTCGGCAAAAATTGCCAAAGAAGCCCAAAGAAAAAAACTAAAAATGAAAAAGCGCATAGTTGATCCAAAGTAAAATTTTCTCAAAACTAAATTCAGAAGAAAAGAAATAAAGGCCCTCATCCTAAAAAAGCAATTTCGCTCACGGAATGAAGCTTAATCATTGTGAGCTTTATCTAGAAGGAAAGAGGAGTGTCTGTGTATTCGATAAAAAAAATTCTTATCGTTTTTATAGTATGGGGTGGCGCTCAACTTTTCGCGGGTGATTTGCATTTAGAAGCAGAAGAAGTATATTTAGAAGAAAAAATTGATGCGCTTATTGTCACGCTAAAAAAAGAATCAAGCGATTTAGAATATCGAGAAAGAAAAATTCAACTCGCGTTAAAACTTGGCAAAGAATTCGTGACCTTAGCCCCTTATTTAATACTCTATTACAAAGGCATAGTTCCAGAATCAGTAGTGGATTATATGCTTTATTCGATGCCGCCCTTTTCCAGTTATCTTTTTCGAAAGACCATCGCCAACTATGCGAAAAAAAGCGAAGAACTCGAGAGTACTATAAAACACGATATTTCCGAGCTTATGACCTTGCTTCCCCAACTAAAAACAGTGCTTGCCTATGCTGAAAAATTAAAGAATGTTGATGAGCACAATTTTCTAGAGTATCTTGGGACATTTGAATCATCAGAAGATGCGGTAGAAAAGTTATTTGTCGATATTAAATCAGCCGTCACTAAAAAAAATCAGGGCAAAAAAGAAGTAAATTTTATAAATGATTGTGTGCTACTCAGAAAGCTCATTGTGCTCTTTATTCTTATGCAAGAATTTCAAGAATGGGATACTGAATGCACCGCTATAACAAAATGCCAGCCAACACTATATTTAAGTATTATAAGCATTTGGCATCTGTCTTTTCATAGCTATGAGACCTTTGTGCAATTAATAGCGAACAAGTTTCGCCCTTTTGCCCAAAATATACGCAATCAAAAAATTCCTCCTCATGCTCAAGCGCTTTACGAGCTTATTATCAAAGTGCACACCCAAGAAAATGAGTTAAAGAAAAGGCATGACGAGAGTGGGAAAATAGATAACAGCGAGCCAAAAGAAGATACTCAATGAACATAAAAATACACTTATAGAAAGCATAAGCCAGCGATACATTCTTTTGGCTAGAAAAGCCGTAATGGCAATTTTTGATACCATGCTTGCGATAATGGCGATCAAAGCCGTTTCAGCTGCAAATTGCAGGCCAAGAATCTTATTTTCGAACATATTTGCGGACGCGATGACGACCCCGTGAAGTTCAAAAAGACCGCCCAAGAAAGAAACAATTTGGGTGGAAGCACTTCCGAAAATGCGCTCGGAGATATCAAAAATAAAAATTAATCCAGTTAAGAGGAGACCCAATTTTATTGCTCGCCAAAGATAAAGAGGATTATTTGAACCTTGCTTTGCCACCGGCGATGGCGAGCTTTTGTAGGAAAGAAATAAAGCAATGGCGAGGGAAACAATTATCATCGATGAGAGAGGAATGCTAATAGCAAGAAGCACTTTCCAAGAGACAACTGACAATAGTATTCCTAGCTGGCATAAGGTCGCAACTATGGAGAACACCGCTGCTGATGCAATAGAATAAGGTTTTTCTAAAGAATCTTCGGCAAGCTTCGGATAGGTTATAAAAACAGCGGTTGATGACACGAGGCCCGCCAAAAAACCTCCAAAGGGCAAACCAATACGCTCACCAAAAATACGCTCTGCTAGGTAGCCTATGAACTGAATACCAGCGATTAAAGCTATAATAAGTGCTAAGCGATAAGGATTAAAAATGTTCCATGGATCGATGGCATGATTCGGAATAAGTGGGATAACACCAACAGCAATCAATAATAATACAGCAAAAGCTTCAATCTCTTGGGGATTCAAATGCTGTGAAATAAATTCATGAAGACTGGTTTTGTGGTATAAAAATAAAGTCGTTATCATCCCCAAAGCAAGGCTTAATAAGGGCTCGGTATTGCTTAAATAGCCTAAGGCGAAGGTCGCCATAGCCGCGATCTCTGTGGTTAACCCTATCCCCTCTCTCTTTTGCCCCACCAAAGCAGAGGCTCTCAAATAGCCTATAAGCACCACCGCACCCGCAAAAATAACAAGGCCCAAGGCAACAAAAGCTTGGTTAATAGCACCGGCAATAGCGCCTATCATCGCCAAAAGCAAAAAACTTCTGACACCCATAGATTGCGGGTTGGTTGTTTTTCTTTGCTCTCTCTCCACGCCAATAAGAAGCCCGATAAGCAGAGCAATAAGAAAAGGAGAAAACTTTTGTAACAAAAAACACCTCTTCAATTCTAATTATTGTAGAAGCAATTTATAAGGGTGCAAAAAAACTAGAAACAATTATTATATTAAATCTCTTAAATATAAAAATAGAAAAAATATGTAAAAAACTAAAATTTTAAGTTTTACTAGGTGTAAATTATAAGCTTCCTAGATTTAAGGAATTATATGCCTCGTAAAAGTTTTATTATTTTAAAAAATGACATTAAAAACTGCGACTTTTGTGCCCACCATTTACGAGTCCCGCCGAAACCAGTTGTGCAGATTCATCCCGATGCACGGATATTGGTTATCGCCCAGGCTCCAGGCACGCGTGCGCGTGCATCCGGACGGCCGTTTGACGATGCAAGTGGCGACCGCTTGCGAGCCTGGCTCGGCGTAAATCGAGAAACTTTCTATGATGAAAAATTATTCGCCTTCGTGCCCATGGGCTTTTGCTATCCAGGAAAAACGGCAAGCGGCGATTTACCGCCCTGTAGCGAGTGTGCCCCTCTTTGGCATGAAAAAATATTTGAGCATTTAATAAATATAAAACTCACCCTCTACATCGGAAGTTATGCACTCAAATATTATTTACAAAGCACATCCATGACGGATACCGTGCTTGCCTGGCAAAAGCATTTTCCGACCCATTTACCTCTGCCCCATCCAAGTTGGCATAATAATGCCTGGATTGAGCGTCACACGTGGTTTTTGAACGAGCTTGTGCCGGCTTTGCAAAAAAGGGTTGTGCGAATTTTAGCCGATTAATTAGTTCTTGATTTCTATGATCTTATTGGCTTGAATTGATGCCATTTAAATAGTATTAAATAATAGATTAATTATATTATTAAAAATGCTGAGGTTATTATAGCAAATTATAATTGTAATAAATGCGACATGAGTATTCACGCCCCTCGTTGTGCGCATTGCAATCAGGAAATGGGACCAAAAACTCTGAATGTTGAAGGAAAAGAGACCACTGTATGTGCATGTCCGAAAGGCTGTGGCTGCATTAAAACGCCTCAATGCTGCGGTGAAGATATGAGCTGCGATAAAAAATAATTTTAGAGTATTTAAAAATATAGCGCCTTCATGGCGCTATTTTTCAATTAAGGATTGTTATTATTATTATGCCAATAGGGTTTGGTTCCATAATAATTGGCGAGATTTTCTCCCCACGTTTTATCAGACATATCGGGCCAGTTATCTTTGTCGAAGCCCGGCGCATTGCTTAGGCGTTCTTTATTCACGTCAACCTTAAAGCAATCTTGATCATCGTCGTAATGCAAAGCGTGCCAAGGCAAGGCATATAATTTTCCCCCTAGGCCCAAGAAACCTCCACAATCGAGTACTACGTACGCAACCTGCCCAGAAAGCTTATCGAGCATAATTTCTTTCACTTTACCCAAGTGCTCATTACTATTATTTTTAACATTAACGCCTATGACTTGGTCATGCGCCTTAACGACATTCAAAGTTTTATTCATATAAAACTCCTTTTTTGATGAGTGTTTTAAATTTTATGTTGAATTGTAAAATAACCGATTTTTAAGATATGCATTAAATGCATATCTTAAAAGGGTTAATATTTGGTTAAATCAGTCAATCAATGATTATTGATTGCGGCTTCCGGCGCCACCGCGGTTTTGGCCTTGGTCATTGACCTGACGGCCACCTTGGCTTGGATTGCGGTTTTGTTGGTTTGGCGATGAGGCACCACCATTATTATGGTTATTATTATTTTTGGATGTATCCTGGCGTTGACCAGGTTTTTGATTTGATGGTTGATTAGGCATTTCTATACTCCATT
>JBPOIV010000230.1:0-9958 GCA_052034245.1 Myxococcota bacterium | reverse complement strand
ACCCATATATGACTATCTTTAGTCAAACGGTTTAACTCCTGAATATCTCCTAATAACGTTTCTGGTGGCCAATCAAAATACTCCTTAGATCCCAAATGACTAAATACTTGCTCTTCTGGCGGGATATCAACTATTTCTTCCACTACTTTTTGCAGATCAAAAACAGTGTCATTAGTAAGCTGAGCCTCAAAATAAAGACCATCTTGGAGGTGAACCGCCGCTGGTGTTTCTCTCTTCGCTCCACCAAGGTGCTCAAGCTGGGGGCATTCGGAGAGAGAATACCATTAGAATGAGGCATAGTTTGTCTGCAGCGAGATGGTTATAGTGAGAATACCAAGGAGCGACAAAGGTCTTGGCGGTGGACTCAGCGTTCGACCCTCGCTGCATAGTGCATAGGATTAAAGCTCCCACGACATTATGCTGGCGAGCACGTCAAACACCAATTCCTTTATACCTATTCGATATAGCGAATGATTTCGGCTACAATTTTTCAAGCGGCAAACTGGCCCATCTTAGAGTTTCACGTGGAGTCAAAAACCCAGTTTGCATCCTTGAGGATATTTCCCCGGGGGATTATCTGAGCAAAATTTGCCTGATGAGACTGCAGCATCTATTTCGAGAACAAGAACTTCCTCGAGCTATCCGCCCTGTTTTAAACGGTCCTTTAGCCTGTTTTCCTTCCTGGTGCACTGACCTTCACGACAACCTAGATGTGAGCATGGCTTAACCCCTCAGCCGACTCACCAGTTTCGGCATCACCCTGGTAGGTGTTCCGTCCGTCGCCCTTGGTTGGCCTCGCCTTCTAGGCGCCAAGCAAAGCGCGATCTCCTACCAAATAATCTTTATGCCCATCGAAACCACATTATCTTCGTTTACGAGTTCGTGGCAGTTCTAACACTCCTTCCAGAGGAGGAAATAAACCTCGTCACAGCCCCACCAAGGCCATGACCTCTCTCTCTACTCCCCATACATTTCAAGCTTCCTAAAGACCAAAATCTTCATCTCTCGCCTAAATATATAAAAACACTTCCCGGGGGGGAAATTATGAAGCTTCACCATATGACTATTTTCAGTGGGACCTTTATCGCACTATCACTCAATGCCGAAACAAGCACCGATCATTTTGTCGATTGCTTTCGCTCCTGCAATGAGGCCTTTCTCGCCGACTCATTAAAAAAGGGCGAGCATTTGCCTAAAGATAGGGCGAGCATTTGCCTAAAGATAATGAATTCGGCAGCTATCTCTTGGAAAAAATGCTCCAAGAGAAACTCGAAAATACCTCCCCTATATGCTCAGAGGCAGAGTTTAGCTTGATTGCAGATGCGTTGTGCTACTTTGCTAACAACGGAATTTGTGAGTTTGGTCATCACCCTAAACCTATTTATCTGCCTCCATTTAAGACAGATAGAACCGAAGCATCGGATGAATTACTAGAACTTATTAGTGATCGTACTCTCAGCACCGCATGCATGGATGCTTTTCACGGACATCGTGATGCGGACGCGGACGATGAAAAGAAACCGGTAAAGCCTGCCCCTATGTCGCTACTGAAACAATAATTCGTCGAAGCAAAAAAAAGCGCCCCAATCTGGGGCGTTTTTTTGGTGGTGAGAGGGGGACTCGAACCCCCGACCTACGGATTATGAGACCGTCGCTCTAACCAACTGAGCTACCTCACCAAAGGCATTAAAGCCTTTGAGCTTTAAGCAGCCTTTCCACTAGCAGCTTTTTCACTCTTTTCAACTAGTTCGATGACAGAAAGTGGTGCACAATCACCTTTTCTATTTCTCGACTTCATAACGCGCGTATAACCGCCGTTTCTTTCGGCATTACGTTTCGCCACGTCGTCAAATAATTTTTTCAATACTTCTGCATCGTGAATTTTTCCAGCAGCAATACGACGAGAATTAAGGTCGCCTTTTTTGCCGAGAGAAATCAAACGCTCAGTATAACCGCGCAGATCTTTAGCCTTCGCATCGGTTGTCTCAATTCGCTCATGCTTCAAGAGAGCAATCGCCAAGTTGCGGAACAACGCCTTCCGATGACCTTGATCGCGGTTTAATTTTCTTCCATGTTTTAGATGTCGCATTTTCTTAACCTATTACTTAAAAGCTTAGTTTGCATCGCCATTATCATCATGATTTTGCGGCGGCGGAGCCACAATATTCATTTTTTTAGGAGGCCAGTTCTCTAGCTTCATGCCCAAAGAAAGACCCATCTCCGACAATATTTCCTTGATCTCTTTAAGACTCTTACGACCGAAGTTCTTGGTCTTAAGCATTTCGCTTTCGGTTCGTTGTACAAGATCACCAATGCGCTTAATTTCAGCATTTGCCAAGCAATTCGCTGAACGCACGGAGAGCTCAAGTTCTTCAACCGAGCGCAAGAGATTTTCGTTGAAACGTTCTGAATGCTCTTCAGCCTCAGGAACCGTAGGCTCAACATCTTCTGGAATATTGATAAGAATTGACAGTTGTTCCTTCAAAATCTTTGAAGCAATGCCCACCGCATCTTCAGGACGTACACCGCCGTTGGTCCACACTTCGAGAACCAAGCGATCATAGTCCGTTCTGCGTCCAACACGAGCATTGGTGACGTTATAATTCACCTTGCGAATGGGGCTAAACAAAGCATCGATTTGGATAGCGTCCACAGGCAAATTACTTTCACGAAACTGAGAAGCAGGAACATAGCCTTTGCCAGAACCGATAACGAGTTCTGCCTTAAAGACGCCGCCCTCACTAACCGTGCAAATATGTTTATCAGGATTAAGTACACGCAGGCTCGCATCAGCTTTGATATCGCCAGCTTTAACTTCACAAGGACCATGCTTAACGATACTCACCGTCTTGGTATGGCCTTCAAGAAGCTCCAACTCAACTTCCTTGAGATTTAGAATGATATCAGTACCATCCTCTTTGACATCAGGAAGTGCCATGAACTCATGTTGCGCACCTTCGATACGCACCGAAGTGATCGCGGATCCTTGAAGAGACGACAACATCACTCGACGCAAAGCATTACCGAGGGTAACCCCGTAACCACGCTCAAGAGGTTCAAGAACAAATTTCCCGTAGCGCTCACTCAACGAATCTCGTTCGACAATTAAGCCCTTAGGGCGAATCAAGTTACGCCAATTTCGATACATTAATCACCTTCACAATTTACAAGATCAACCCAATATTTTACAACCGAGCATCATATTCCTAAAGCGAGTTCTCACACCCTTCTACGCTTAGGAGGACGACAGCCATTATGGGGAATAGGAGTTACATCTTTAATCAATGAAATTCTATTAAACTGATTCGCCACAGCCCGCAATGCAGATTCGCGACCTGCGCCAGGACCTTTGATATACACTTCAACAGCCCTCATACCATGCTCTTTAGCTTTACGGCATGCTTCTTCTGTCGCTACTTGAGCGGCAAAAGGCGTGCTCTTCTTGGAGCCCTTAAAGCCTTTCGCACCAGAAGTACACCAAGCTACAGCGTTACCTTGAGGATCGGTTACAGTGATAATAGAATTATTGAAGGTAGTATAAATATGTACAACGCCTTGGCTGATGTTTTTCTTTACCTTCTTCTTTCCCTTAGGAAGTGCCATTTTTTTTACCTTAATCTATTCAAAAACTACAAACAAAAGAGTTTAGGCTCTTACGCTACTTTTTTTACGACTTCTCGTACGAGCATTCGAGTGCGTTCTCTGCCCACGGACAGGAAGACCCTTTCTATGCCTAAGCCCACGATAACAACCGAGATCCATCAAACGTTTAATGTTCATCGAGATTTGACGTCGAAGATCACCTTCTACTTGATAACCCTGTTCAATAACGTCACGAATCCTAGCAACATCATCTTCATTCAAAGAATCTGTTCTTAGTTCCCTATCGACATTTGCCTTAGTTAAAATTTGTTCCGCTGCGAAAGAACCAATACCATATATATAGGTAAGCGCAGTGCCCATTTTTTTGTTCTTGGGAAGATCCACACCTGCAATACGCGCCACTTCTCTACTCCACTACAAAATAACTGAAAAAATCGCCAATCACGGACGATAAAAATTATCCTTGTCTTTGTTTATGCCGGACATTGTCACAAATGACTCTTACGACTCGTTTACGACGAATAACCTTGCACTTTTCACAAATCTTCTTCACAGAAGCTCGTACTTTCATAACGTTGCCTTTCTTGTAAAATAAAAACAAAAGTCTCAGGGATCCATTACTTGGCCTTGCTAGCAGCAATATTCCCACTTGACAAGTACCTGGGTACGACCGCTTTGATTGGTCATATCCCTAAGCATGTAAACCTATGGATTCCAATATTCCTTCAAAAACTACTTCTGGTTCTCCCTCACCCGATACCGAGCGCAAGAGCCCCTTTTCCCTAAAAAAATCTAAAACTGGCGCTACATTAGACTCAAAAGCCTCCAAGCGAATTTCGATCGCCTTTGGCATATCATCAGCCCGCTGCAATAAGGGTCCATGCCCTAACTTGCAGTCAGTCGCTCCAGCAAGAAAATCCACATGATAGATCGCCCCACAAACCTGGCAAACCCTGCGGCCAGCCAGACGCCGAACGATCTCCTTGTGATCAACTTTGATCTCAAGCAAATAATCAATCGCATACTTAGATTGTTGTAAGTCTTTTGCCTGAGCTAAGGTTCGAGGAAAACCATCAAGCAAATAACCATTTTTACAATCCTCTTTTTCCAAACGCTCAAAAGCTAGCTTTGTTACCAAAGAATCCGGCACTAAAGCCCCAGATGCTAGGATAAGTTTAATCTCTTGAGCCAACTCAGAATGCCCATGCTGCAATGCCCTAAACATATCGCCAGTGCTTATATGCGGAATCGATAGATGCTTCGTCAAGAGCTCTGCCTGCGTACCCTTACCGGCGCCAGGCATCCCAAACAAACTCAGCTTTATTATCTTTTTCATCACTAAACCTATGCGAAGTTCTGAGCAAAACTAAAGCTACGCCCTAAATGCTCCAGTACCACCAGACACATCACCAGAATTTTCAACCGAACGACGCGCCTTGATTTTTATCTCAGAGCGACCTGAAAATCCTTCATATTCTTTAGCAATAAAGTGACCTTCAATTTGTTGGACAGTATCCAAAGCCACGCTCACCACAATAAGAATACCCGTGCCCCCGAAATAAAAGGGGATCTGATTCGAAACCAAGGACTGAATCGTAACGGGCAACACGCATACGGCCGAGAGATACAATGCTCCCCCGAAAGTAATACGGTTCAACACAAAATCGATGTAATCGGCAGTAGATTTACCAGGTCGAACGCCGGGGATAAAGCCCCCAAAACGTCGCAAATTATCAGCAACATCAACCGGATTAAATTGAACCGAAGTATAAAAGAAAGCAAAGAACAAAATCATTACAACGAAAAGGCATTGATACATCCAGCTACCAGGATGCAAAGCATTCTGCACCGACTGAATCCAATCAGCCTGAATTAAGCTCGCCAAAGTTGCAGGAAACAATAAAATGGTCGACGCAAAAATCGGAGGCACTACACCTGCCACGTTAATCTTAAGCGGCAAATGCGTCGCCTGGCCGCCATATTGCTTATTATCAACGATCCTTTTGGCGTACTGCACAGGAATGCGGCGTTGAGCCTTCTCAATGAAAACAATTCCCGCCAAAACAAGCAACATCACAAAAACGAGTACTAAGATTTCGGAAGGCTTATAAGTACCGTTCTGAATTCCCATAACTGTAGCAAAAATAGCATTAGGAAGCCGCGCAACGATACCTGCAAAGATGATCAAGGAAATACCGTTTCCGATCCCTCTCTCAGTAATTTTTTCACCCAGCCACATGATAAAAGCAGTACCGGCTGTCAAAGTGATAACGGTGATCAAAATAAACCCATAACCACCCCAAGCTGAGGCCCAATCAGCATTTACCACGCCCTGACCATTATAGGATTGCGATCTTAAATAGTTCGCAATCATCACCCCTTGAATACAGGAGATAAGAATGGTGCCGTAACGAGTGAACTGATTGATCTTCTTTCGCCCTTGTTCGCCTTCTTTCTGCAAGCGCTGAACCGTAGGCACCACTACTGCCATAAGCGACATAATAATGGAGGAAGTAATATAAGGCATAATGCCGAGCGCAAAAACACTGGCATTTTCTAAGGCGCCACCTGAGAAAAAATTAAAGAGGTTCAGAAAGCCGCCACCTTCTGCCTGGCGAGCATTCAAAAGCTCCCTAATCGCAACGCGATCAATCCCTGGCGATGTAACGAAAATCCCGATACGATATACTGCGAGCAACCCTAAAGTATAAGCTAAGCGCTTTCTTAACTCAGGGATTTGAAACAATTTGGAAATCTTAGAGAACATAAGGTCTCCGCCCCCATAAGCGAATGGCTACCAAATAAAAAAGGTAGCTCTAGTACACCAATATCTTACGCTAACGCCTATCCTAAAATCTCAATCTTACCGCCGGAAAGTTCAATCTTCTTTCGAGCAGAATCAGAGATGCTATGGATATGCAATTGAAAACCGTTCTTTGGTTCACCAATACCCAAAACTTTAATTTTGCTGTTCACGTTACGTAACAGCCCCGCCGCAACCAAGGCAGCTGGATCAATTTTGGAATTGGCATCAAAACGATCTGCCAGATGCTTTAGATTTACAATTTGATTCTTTGTCGCAGCCGAAGTAAAACCCTTCTTTGGCAATCGTCTCGCCAAAGGATTTTGACCACCTTCAAAGCCAATTCGTACATTCCCGCTTTTACGCGCTTTTTGACCTTTATGGCCACGACCTGATGTTTTACCATGGCCGCTGGATTCGCCTCTACCTAAGCGCTTAGGACCCCTACGGGCACCCAATGGCGCAACTAGATTATGCAAGCCCCAAAAATTTTCTTGTGTTTCCATAATAATTCCCTAATTTCCCGAGCCTTCAACACTTACTTTCACGAGGTGCTGTACTTTAGTAACCATACCTCTAATAGCAGCGGTATCAGCACGTACAACTTCGCGGTTAATTTTGCCCAAACCCAGTCCCTTAATCGTAAGGCGCTGTTTCAGGGACTGACCTATAGTGCTTCTCACTTGTTTAATTCTTAGCATTCTCATAACACTCTCCAAGACATCCCAAAATTTTTAGGAGGCAACACGACTTATTCGTTTGAAATATTCTTCTTTAGAACGCAATGCATCAAGCGCATCTAAAGTTGCCCTAACAACGTTATGGGGATTTTTACTACCAATCGACTTAGAGAGAACGTCGTGAATTCCCGCAGCTTCAAGCACCGCACGAACTACACCACCTGCGATTACTCCAGTTCCTTCTGATGCTGGACGAAGGAGAACTTTACCTGCTCCGTAGTTACCAATAACCAGATGAGGAATCGTACTGCCATCAAGAGATACACGGCGAATCTTTTTCTTAGCTTGCTCGGTGCCTTTTCTGATAGCTTCTGGCACTTCACCGGCTTTACCCAAACCAACGCCCAACTGTCCCTTTCCGTCGCCAACCACTACCAAGGCGCTGAAAGAGAAACGTCGACCACCCTTAACAACTTTCGCTACGCGGTTAACATTAATGACCTTCTCATTAAATTCGCCAGCAGCATCACTCTTTTTTTGTGCAAAATCCATTACCATTCTCCGAGGTCGTCAATAATTAGATTATCAACCCTGTACTACGTAAACCATCCGCCACTGCAGCGATACGACCGGTATAACGAAAGCCATTCCTATCAAACACCGCACGTTCAAACTTAGCTTCTTTGAGTTTTTCACCCAAGGCTTGCCCCACCAATTTGGCTACTTCAACTTTCTTTAGCCCACTGATTTTAGCCTTGATGGAAACATCCAAAGAGCCAGCACTCGCCAAAGTAAGCGATTTAGAATCGTTGATAGCTTGAACATAGATGTGCTTGGCGCTCTTGAAAACACTCAGCCGAGGACGTTCATCAGTACCCACAACAATCTTTCTTACTCGAGCTTTTCTGCGTAAATGCAGCGCCATTTCTTTATTTTTTCTGCTTATAGCTCTTAAATCGTACTTCATAATATTTACCTAAGCCCCAAAACATCGCGAAATGTCTTATTTACCAGCCGACTTCCCTTCTTTTCTTCTGATAGTTTCTTCGGCGTATTTGATACCCTTGCCGCGATAAGGCTCTGGAGGTCTAAAGCTCCTTACTTTCGCTGCAGTATTACCCACTAATTGCTTATCGATACCAGTTAACGTGATTTTCGTTCTCTTTGCGTCTACTTCGGCTGAGATACCAGCAGGCAAAGGATAAACAACTGGATGCGAAAAACCCAAAGAGAGATGAAGCTCTTTACCTTTCACTTCCGCACGATAACCAACACCATTAATGTCAAGTTCCCGAGTAAATCCAACACTCACGCCACTAACCATGTTAGCGATGCGACTACGGCACAGACCATGAAGACTACGCGCTTCAGCCTCATCATCATCTCTGACAACAATGATCGAACCGGCTTCTACAGAGGCTTTAACCTTAGCGGGCATGATGAAGTTTAATGAGCCTTTAGGGCCCTTCACATCAACTCTAGAATCTACGACTTTAACGTCGACCTTCTCAGGGATTGAGATAGGCATTTTTCCTATTCGAGACATTTAAAATTCCTTTTACCAATGCCTACCAAACCAGGCACAAAACTTCACCACCAACGTTCTGCTTCTCTGCTTCAGAGCCCGTCATTACACCTTTGGAAGTCGATACAATGGTAATGCCCATGCCGCTTCTCGCATTTGGTATTTCTGAGGCTCCAGCATACGCTCTAAGTCCAGGCTTCGATACACGCTTTAGGCCTTCAATCACCGACTTACCCGCTGAGTCATATCTAAGCGCAATACGCATAGTTTTAGCAGGGCCAAGTTCTTCAACCTTAAAACTGTGAATATAACCATTGCTCTCAAGAATTTCTGCAAGTCGCTTCGACATCTTCGAGCAATTTGTTACGGTTTCTCGCTTTCTCGCCAGAAGGCCGTTACGAATGCGGGTCAAAAAATCCGCTATTGGGTCATTAACCATAATAATCCTTTCCTAATTCCTAAACGGAACACCTAGATATTTCAAAAGCACCTTGCCAGCTTTATCTTCACCAGCACTGGTAACTAGAGTCACATTCAAGCCCCGAACTTTATCCACTTGATCGTATTCAACTTCAGGGAAAATGATTTGTTCTTTGATACCGATAGAACAATTTCCTCTTCCATCAAACTTGCTTTGGATACCACGAAAATCTCTTACACGTGGCAAAGCAACATTGACGAGTCGATCGAAAAATTCCCACATTCTATTGCCGCGCAAAGTCACCATCGTTCCGATAGGCATATTTTCACGCAATTTGAAAGTCGCAATAGATTTACGAGCTTTAGTGATAACCGGCTTCTGACCTGAAATAGACCTAAGCGTTTCAACCCCAGACTCCAAAGCCTTAGGATTTTGCACCGCCTCGCCTAGTCCCATGTTGAGAACTATCTTCTCGAGCGATGGCAATTGCATCACATTAACAATACCTAGTTCCTCTTTTAATTTTGGAACTATTTCCTTGTTATAAAAATTTTTAATCCGTGGCACAGCTCGCCCAGACATAGTTATCTCCTAAACAATAAATTCTAAAAAGTACTACCAGATTAAATCTGATTTCCAGAAGCCGCTCTCCCTCGAGAAACCCGCAACTTCTTACCATCTTTTATTAAAACCCCAGCACGATACGGCCGCGCATCTTCTTCTGACATCAACATTACGTTGGAAAGATGCAAAGAAGCTGGTCGCTCAATGATGCCGCCCTCTGGATGCTTCTTACTTTTCTCAGGTTTTAAATGTCTCAATTTTTTAGGACCGTTTTCCAGAATTACACGTTCTGCGCCTATATCAATCGAAACAACCTTAGCAGTCAAACCCTTTGACTTGCCGCTAATAACTTTAACTAAATC
>JBPOIV010000249.1:0-4405 GCA_052034245.1 Myxococcota bacterium | reverse complement strand
CTTTATTAAAATTAAGTTTTACTCCTTTAAAATCCTTATTTTTTATCGATTCAAAAAAACTTAGCAGTTTTTTAGGCGTAGGATTTTGGGTTTTTTCTAGAGCGTCAATAAAAAGAGATGTGGCAACATAGGCTTCGAAAGAAAAGACGTCGATAATATTATTGTCTCGATTCATAGCCTCGCGAAAGGCAACGGCGATTGCCTTATTACTGATAAATGGATTTGGTACTGAGGCGCTAAAACGAATGCTAAGACCTTTGTGCTGAAAAAATCGACGGAATTGAATTTCGCCTAAAGAAGAGAGAGCAAAAATATTGGTCGCCAAAAGTTCCTTAACGCCCACTTGGCGAATCAATTCCTTCGCTGCTTTTGTGGTCGAGAACAATCCCAAGGCATCAGGGGGACTTCGTCGTAATTTATCAGCCTGATCGCTAAAGGAAATTGAGCCCTGTTTATAAGGCAGAGGCAAAATATTTTTTATGCCGAGTTTTTTAAGCTCAGCCACAGCAGCCAAAAAGGGCGCCTTGCCCAATTCATCGTCCTGGTAAAAAAACGCAAACTTAAAAGCCCCATCTTCTTTCATGACACGCGTGAGTACGCGGGCCTCATCTTCATCACTCGCCAAGAGATGTATGAGCGAAGTATAATTGGGTTTACGCAAAGCAGAGGCTTGGGTACGAGGAAAAAACAAAGCTGCACCCTGATTATGGAGTACGGTTGTCGAGGCCAAGGTCGTTTCGGTTCCTAGGGGAAGAAGAAAATAGTGAATGCCTTCTTTTAATTGGCGTTCGGTGTTTTGCAGGGCAAAACGGGGGACAAGATCATCATTATCGATCTGAAGGCGAATGAGTTTTCCATGATTTTTTATATCAGTATTAAACTCCCGTACTCGCGTATTGATGCCGTAAGAGAGTTGTTTACCCACGATCGGCGCTCCCCGTATCAGCGAAATGCTTGAGCCAATGCGAATGTCTTTAAATGGAATTTGGTTTTCTGCAGGACGTCCACTGAGCATATTCAACGCCACTTCTTCGCTAAAAGACTGACTATTTCTTTCTTGATGAATAGCACGAATAGTCGCTTCTTTTATGCTTGTGCCGACTTCAACTAAAGCAAAGGCATCATCGTGAAAATCCAAAAATTTCTTGTGCGCCAAGGTGGGCGAGGACAAAATCCCCCAGTTAGTAGCGCTATTAGTTTGATCAAGAAGGCCAATGCCATGGTGAATGCGATTATCGTGTCGCCAATCTTCGGTTTTAATGGCCGCTCGTATATCGATGCGTGATGGGCTCTTTGGCATATCTTCACTATGATAAATTTTCAAAGCTTCGTTGCGTTTAAGCAAGGTGGGGTCGATGCGGTTTTCGTTGTAACTGAGCTCATTTTTATCGAAGAAGGAAATGCGAATCATATCATTCACATCTTTCTGGCCACTGATATAAACGGCGGCAGGCAGTGAGGCAAAAAAGGCTGTCAGCTCGTTATAGAGAGGAATTTTTTGGGCAGAATAAAAACGTGCGCGATTACTAAGTTCCCGCTTGAGGCTGTAGTCTTTCCAATGTGCGTTTCTTTCATGGCGGCCAGCAATATAGATGACGCGGTCGGGATTTTGCTTCATCAACTGCGCAACGATTATCAAAGTGTCCACTGAATACGAGGCGCGGTCGATCAGATCACCATTAAAAATCACATACGAAGTAGGGTCTTTAACTTTGAGATCGTCGCTAAGAATTCCCATGCTGCGAAGTTGCTTTAGATCTCTCACCAAGGAATGAAGCGCACCGTGAATATCACCAAAGACAAAAAATTTACTATTGTGCGCTTTGATATGGATGAAATTATTTTTTCCATCAACTAAACCCGCGGCATGATTTCTCTTGGTCACCTCACTAATTAGTTGAGCCAGATACAAAGGGCTTGAGGGAGGTATTTTCCAAAGAGATATTTTTTGCAACGCATACCCAAAAAGACTTGGATTTCGGCTTTTGTAGTGTGCCAAAAAATAAGGATCCTCATAGTCTTCGCCATCAGGCTTAACAAATTCTTCCAAACCTGCGACGTATTTGTCGATCTCGGTGAGCGTCGTGTATTCCTTGGGGGCATCCGGACGCAGAAAAAAATAGGTGAAGAGTCCTAAAAGAACCGGCAGACAAATACCAAAGGAGAGCACGGTGATAACGACTTTCTTCTTGCTCATAACAATCCTATGGAAGCAGAAAATAAATTGTGACGGCGACGGTAAAGAGATGGATTGAGGCGATGCCAATTTTCTTAGCGCCTAGGCCGAGTTTCATGACGTACAGGTCAAATTGAGTAAAAAGAAAAATAAGCATGGCCGAAGCCAAAATCAAAAAGAAAATATAATCAGAAATCATCAGATCACCGGTGCGCGGTGATAGTTGTTCGATGACATAGCGATAGGCCAAAATACCGGTAATACCCCCTAAAGCGACGGTAATGCTTGGGCCTGCATCGACGGAAAGAGCAAAAAACATGAGATAATAAATGAGCCAAATAGGCAGAAGAATGGCAAGCAAAGAGCGCCCGCCATAACGCTGAATATCAATCGAAAATCCAACGAGAGGCTGAAGGACGGTCTTTTCTACGTTTTGCTCTGAAAGCTTTGATTCCGCGTATCCCTGTTTCACAAACAGGTTGGATTTTCGCCACCCAAATTGCCAAAGTTCATCTTCAAAGATGAAATCATCGGCCTTATTTTCAAAGATAAATTCTTCAGGCGAAATAAAAGGATGCGTCAGGACTAAGTTAATACGATGGCTATCGACGGGAAAATCTGCATACTGGAGGCCAGTATTGAACGCGACTTTGATGACATAGCGAACTACCAGTTTACTGCCAATGATTTTAGTATCCGGCAAAGAGCGATAAAGAATGGTAGCACGATCAAATTCAAAATTAGAAAGGGGCTCAATAGCAACGGTGTCGCCTTCAAATTCAAACCAAACGTTGCCAGAAAAAACAAACTGGTTTTTTATGACATCGAATTCATGAAAATGATCAATCTGTAAGCCCACATTGATGGATTCAGGAAAACCTCCAAACTCACGTAATTTTTGAGGAGAGATGGTCTTAAAAGTCATAGGCTCATCTAGGGATCGGAAATATGCCGTCCGTAAAGAGAATCCTATGGCTATGATTGAAGCACTTATAAAGATCATCGCCGCTTGAAAAAGGGGCGAAACTTTTGTTCTTTCAATGGTCTGAATATTTTCCATATTTTGTATCTTAATGTAAGCCGTTAAGATGGCAGGAAAATATTATTGATTTTTTTTATCGGGAAGCGAAAAAAAATCGCAGAATTTATTCCCAGGCACATAAATAAATACAGCACTGGCGAGCTAAATCGCGATTTCAGAAGGACCTAAAAAACGAGAAATGCTCGTTAATTTTGTGTCCCATAATTACTTTCCATAATAAATCGTGCGAAACCAATACAACTATTATGCATTACGGTCATAGACACCGGTAAATAACCATTAGTATCTATTGGAGCCTCTTTTAAGTAGGAAGAAAGCCAGGTAATAGCTTTCATAGTTGTATCCAAAGTGCTTTGATAATACCGATGATCTCTATTTTCCTCGACGGCGCTTAAAATATCAGCCCAATCTTTTTCCAAGTCTTCGATTCTTCTTTGTTCTGGAGCCACGAAGGATTCTTCTTCGCTATCTTCAATGCTGTCATTATCAGAAAGAAAGTCATCACCATTGTCGTCAGACTCTAACGCTGAAGAATAGTCATCGGAATTATCAGCTGCAAAAGAAGCGAGAGGAGCAAAGGAAACTAACAAGAATAAAAAGTATTTGATCATAAATTATCCCATTAAAATTAATATATAATATAGTGAATTAAAGCTAATTTATAGAATTGTTAATTGATAATGCGATTTGCCTAAGTGTTTAAAATAACTACTTTTGCGGTCAGTTGTGGAGGTCAAGCTCACCATTTTAAGCCTGATTTTCAGAACTATACTTGTGAGATGCCGCGGATGATAAGCCATTCTTTAGCGCTATCCACAAAGCCTTTTTTCTCTGCCACATTTAAGAAATCGCGCATCGTTCCAGAAAAACCAGGGTCTTCGAGCAAGACCAGCGTGCGGATATAGCGGGATAAAAAGATATCTGAAGCCCGAGCAAATCTCGCAGCAAAGCTTTCCCAGGTTTCGAGGGTTTCTTCATCAAGCTTTTCTACGTCTACGGGTAATTTTGTGATTTTTTTATAGCTATATTCAAGATGCTTTAGGGCTTTTTTTAAGCTTTTTTTGCTGAAAAAGTTTTTGTGCCGCTCGATCGTTCAAGATGAACTCCCTTTGGATTTCGTCATTGCGAGCGGAGCGCGGCAATCTAGCGAGTGCCACTGCGCCTGGATGGCCACGTCGCTTACGCTC